>NZ_JBHWGV010000083.1:0-19737 GCF_042732955.1 Kitasatospora sp. NPDC059747
GACCGACGATCGGCCCGCGGCCCCTGTGCTCACGTCTCTCGGGCGACCGGCTTCGGGTAGATCCGGGCGGTGGTGAACAGCGGACGGTCCACGACGGTGACGGAGTGGACGGACCAGTCCGCGATGTCGCGCCCCGCGGGACGCATGCCGAGCCACTCCCGCGCCCAGCAGAACGGGCGGCGGCCGTAGCGCAGGACCTCCCGGCAGTGGTCGAAGGCGACGTCGACCGGCAGGCCGCCGTCGGCCAGGCCCCGGGCGCAGCCGGAGTCGAGGACGATGCCGCGCCCCATGAGGGCGCGGCTGGCGAGCCACAGTTCCTCGACGGTGCCGATCACGCGGCCGTCGGGGAGGGCGAGGGGCAGGGGCATGGTGGAGCGCGTGAGCGGCCGGCTGATCGGGACGGGCGCGATCATCGGTCGCTCCGGCGTCGTGGCGCGGTGGCCGAGGGGTGCGAGGACTCCCTGCCAGGCGGCGGCGGTGAGCGTTGGGGCCATGGCCGCACGGTAGGGCCGTCGACCGGCCGCGGGTGCGCATACGCGCCGCCGGCGGGAAACGGTGTGACCGGGCTTCCCCCGCTCGGCCGTGTCCCGCGGGCGGGTCGGCCCGGGAACCGTCGGCGCGCTGTCGCGTCCAAGCGGCATGAAGCCTTTCGAACGGGTCGCCGTCGCCGTGTTCGTCGCCGGGCTCTTCGCCGCCATCGCCACGATCGTCGGCTCCAGCGTCAGTCGCGGTCCGCACGAGGAGCCGCTGGGCAGCCCGCTCCTCTACGACCCGGTCGGGCACCGCCTGCACGCCAGGATCAGCTGCGGCAGCTCGCTCAAGGCGAAGGAGACCCGTAGTCAGGTGACGGTGACCTACTACCGGGCGCACCACGACCCGGGCCAGTTCTGCTCGGCGCCGGATCTCTCGGTGACGCTCCGGAGCCCGCTGGCCGGCCGCCGCGTCGTGGACGACGACTCGGGCGCGACCATCGTCGTGACCACCGAGTGACGGCCGGTCCGAGCCCGTCTCCGTGAAGCCGTTCCACCCCCGGCGACCAGGGCGCCGGCGCTGGGTGATCTTCGACGACCGGATCGTCCTCGCTCTCGCCCGACGCTCCTGCGAGGTCGTCTGAGCTGGCTGATCGTCAAATTACGGCGGGTGTCGCGATGATGAGCATCGCTTACTACGTGGCACGTAGTTCGCGGCGCGTAGTATGGTCCTCCGTCAGATCGGAAGGAGCGACGACATGCAAGCCAACGACGCCCAGACGCTGGTGCTCTGCGCGCTGGCCGACGGGCCCCTGCACGGGTACGCCGTCAACGCGGCGATCGAGGAGCTGACGGGGGAGCGGCTGGGTCCCGGCAGCCTGTACGGGGCGCTGGCCAGGCTGGAGTCGAAGCGGCTGGTCGAGCCGCTCGACGGGCAGGGGCGCCAGCGGCCGGTGCAGTTGACGGCCCTCGGTCGCGAGGTGCTGGAGCGCGAACTGCGCGCCATGGCCCGGGTCGCGGACGCGGGACTCCGGCGACTGGGGGTGAACCCCGCGTGAGCGTCGTCGCCCGAGGCCTGGTCAGGCTCTACCCGGACGCGTTCCGCGAACGCTGGGGTTCGATGGTGGAGGACGAGGCCCGCGGCGCGGGCTGGAAGTCCTGGCCCAACCTGATCGCGGGCATCGCCGACATGTGGCTGCACCCGGCGGTCTGGCCCGCCGACTCACCCGCGCAGCGCCAGCGGCGGGTGGCCACGATGGGCATCACGGTCGCCCTCGCCGCCTGGTTCCTCGGCCACCTGGCCGCCGAACAGGCCGACTCGCTCCCCGCCGTCGGCGTCCGGGAGGCGGTCATGCAGGGCTGCACCACGCTGCTGCTGCTCGGCATCGCCCTGGTCGCACCCCGCCCCCGGCCCACGCCGGGCGCCGCGATCACGCTGCTGGGCTGGGCGGTCCGCCGCCTCGCCGCACCGACACTGCTCGGCACCGCCGTCGTCATCCTGGTGCACAGCGGTGTCGACGCGGACGCCTCGCCGCCCACCCTGCGCACCGCCGTGCTCGCCGCCTGGTGGATCGCCCTCGGCCTCGGCGCCGTCCAGATCCCGCGGATCTTCACGGGTGTCGGCGCGGACGCCGTCGTGCCACCCGGCACCGGCCGCCTCCGGGCCGGCGTGTGGACCCTCGCCGGCGCCAGCGCCACCGGTGGCGCCACCATCCTCGGCGTCTCGCTCACCGGCCTCCACCTGCTCGGCGTCGGCATCGGCGCAGGCCTGCTGCTCCTGACGGGGGTGTGCGCCGGCACCCTGCGCGATCTGCGCGACCTGCCACCGGCGTCGTGATCCGGTGCCGCGTCCGGCCTCGACCGCGCTCCACTCCAACCCACTCGGACGGTGCCCATGCCCGACCTGCTCCGCTCCCTCTACACCCGCCGGCTGCGCCGCGAGGTCATGGCGGGCCCACTGCCCCGGCACGTCGGGCTGATCATGGACGGCAACCGCCGCTGGGCCCGGCAGATGGGCATGGCCGACCCGAGCCTCGGGCACAAGGCCGGCGCCGACCACGTCGAGGAGGTGCTCGCCTGGTGCGAGGGCCTGGGGATCGACCACGTCACGGTCTTCGTGTGCTCGACCGAGAACCTCCAGCGCCGAGGCGACGCCGAAGTCGCCTACCTGATGGGGCTGATCGAACAGGTGGTCACCGACCGCCTCACCCGACCGGACGCCCGCTGGCAGGTGCACCTCGCCGGCCTGACCGACGCCCTGCCCGACAGCACCGCCCGCGCCCTCAAGGAGGCCGTCGAGGTCACCCGCACCTGCACCACCGGTGCCCACGTCACCCTGGCCGTCGGCTACGGCGGCCGCCAGGAGGTCGTCGACGCCGTGCGCGACCTCATGTACGCGCGGGCCGAAGGCGGCGCCTCGCTGACCGAGGTCGCCGACGCGCTGACGGTCGACGACATCGCCCCGCACCTGTACACCGCCGGACAGCCGGACCCCGATCTCGTCATCCGGACCAGCGGCGAACAGCGGCTCTCCAACTTCCTGCTCTGGCAGAGCGCTTACTCGGAGCTGTACTTCTGCGAGGCCTACTGGCCCGCCTTCCGCGAGGTCGACTTCCTGCGCGCCGTCCGCAGCTTCGCCGCCAGGCAGCGGCGCTACGGCGGCTGAGCATCCACCGATGGGGGACCGATGAAGAACCCTTCCAGCACCACTCCGCCGCTCTACGACTCGATCGGGGCCGGCTACCGCGACACCCGCCGTCCCGACCCGAGGCTGGCCGCACTCATCGGCCGGGCCCTCGCCGGAGCCCGCACCGTGGTCAACGTGGGCGCCGGAACCGGCTCCTACGAACCGGCGGACGCCGACGTCACGGCGGTCGACCCGTCCCGGGTCATGCTCGACCAGCACCCCGGCGCGACGAAGGTGCGGGCCGCCGCCGAGCACCTCCCGTTCGCCGACGGGCGGTTCGACGCGGCGATGGCGGTCATGACCGTGCACCACTGGCCCGACCTGGAAGGCGGGCTGCGGGAACTGCGCCGCGTGTCCCGACGCCAGGTGGTCTTCACCTGGGACCCGGAGCACCGCCCGGAACTGTGGATGATCAGCGACTACCTGCCGCAGATCCGCGAGCTGGAGCACGCCCGGTTCACACCGCTGTCGACGGTCGCCGAGACGCTCGGCGCACACACGGTGCTCCCGTTCCCGATCCCGCACGACTTCACCGACGGCTTCCAGATCGCCCACTGGCGCCGCCCCGAACGCTTCCTGGACCCCGTCGTCCGGCGGGCCAGCTCCACCTTCGCCCAACTCCCCGCAGACGTCGTCGAACCGGCGATCGCCAGACTGCGCGCCGACCTCGCCTCCGGCGCCTGGTCCCGCCGCTACGGCCACCTGCTCGCCCGCGACAGCGTCGACTACGGCTACCGCCTGCTGATCGCCGGCGGCGAGCCCCCGGATCCGGGGGACCTCGCATAGTGCCCCGACGTGCAGATCCGGAAGAGGAAGTCGTGCCGCTCGGGTCACTGGCAGTTCTGCACGTGCGGGTGGTCGTAGGAGGCCGTGCACACGTACAGCTGCAGGGCGCCGCTGCGGCCGATGTCGAGCTGCGTCGCGTTGGCGGGGCCGAGGGAGTGCAGGCCGGTGTAGCCCGCGTCCTCCAGCGGCTGCCAGCTTCCGCTGCCGCCGTCCCACTCGCTCCCGTCGATGGTCAGCAGCGGCCGGACGTCCGAGCCGCACTCGGCGCAGGCCATGGGGAACGGATCGGAGAAGCTCCACGGTGCGTGGCCGCCGACCTTGCAGCCCGGGGCGACGGCGAGGTCGTACTGGTAGACGAGGCCGTGCCGGTCCTCCCAGGCGACGAGCCGCTCCGCCAGGTCGTCCGGGAGCTCGTGCGGTGCCGGGTACTCGGTGACCGTCTCGGGGTGCAGGACGCACGCCTCGGGCAGGTAGTGGTCGTTGCCGATCACGGACGGCTGCGGGGCCGCGGTGAGCGGGTCGGTCACGTCGGCGGCGCTCCGCCAGCGCAGTTCGGTGCGGGGCAGGTAGTCGTCGTGGTCGAACGGGCACCAGAGCACCTGCAGCAGGTCGGTGCCCTCCGGGCGCGGAAGGCCGGGTACGTCCGCCGCGTCGAGCTGGGCCACCGGGACCATCGGGACCGGGCCGTCCTGGGGAATCCGCTCCCGGTCGCCGATGCGGTCGACCGTCGCGCGCTCGTCCGGGGTGAGCAGGTCGGCGCCGTCCTCCCGGGGGCGGTGCCACGCCTCGGCGAGGATGCGCCGCCGCAGCCGCACGTCCTCGGGCGAGGAGCCGACGTACGAGGGGCCGGTGTGCTCCGGGCAGGTCGGCCACGGCTCTCGCGCGGGCCACAGCAACGGGCCGCCGATCGAACTGTCCGCGGCGGTCGGCCGGCCCGCGCGGGGGTGGAGCCGTACGGTCGTACGGGCCAGCGGCGTGAGCTCGGGGAAGTGCACGGTGACATCGACCGGGCGCGGCGGAGTGGTGCGGCTCATGGACGAGACGATAAACGCCGGAGGCCGCCCGTCCGCGCGGGGGTTCGCACGGTGGACGGCCTCTGGGTTTCGGCAGCGGGGAGTTCGGAGACCCGCTGCCCCCGTCACGAACCGGCGGGAAGGAGTGCGACGAGCTCGCCCAGGACGCGGGCCGCCGGGGCCGGGTCGACCAGCCACTTGAGGTGGCTGCTGGTGAGCGTGCGGACGTCGTACGGGTTGTCCGGCGTGAGTGCGTCGGCCTCGCGGATCATCCGGTCCTGGACGGCGAGCGGCAGGCTGGTGTCCTCGGTCAGCCGGACGTACGTCCTCGGGATCCGGCCCCACGTGTCGCGCCGGGCCCGGTCGTCCTCGGTGCCGGCGTCGAGGTTCTCGTCGGGCTGGAAGGTGTTGAGGAGGGCCATGAGCTCGTCGTCCGTGCCGTCGGCGAGGAAGGCCGCCTTGAAGCCCGCGAGGGCGCCCGGGTCGGCGGTGCGGAAGTTGGAGCGCAGCAGGCCCAGTTCGGCCGGGTTCGCGACCATCGCCGCGCCCATCGCCGCGAGGTCGACGGTGGCCATCTCGGGCTCGGCGTAGTAGGCCCCGACGGTGAGGTCGACGGGGGCCCACGAGGAGACGTAGACGATGCGGTCGATCAGGTCGGGCCGCTGGTTGGCCGCGACGGTGGCCGTCATGCCTCCGCGGCTGTGCGAGACGAGGATGACGGGCCCGTTCCGCTTGGCCCGCTCCAGTATCCCGATGAGTTGTGCGGCGTTGTCGGCGAGCGTCACGCCTTTGATGGCTCCGGGCTCGGTGGCGAGCGCTGCGAGGTCCTGCGGTGCCTGGTAGGCGCGCGGGTACGTCGCGGCGAACCCGTGGCCCGGAAGGTCGACGGCGACCGAACGGTGTCCGAGGAGGCCGAGTTCGGCCTGGAGCGGGGCGAAGGCGAAGGAGTTCGAGAAGGCTCCGTGAACCAGTACGAACGTCGGCTGCATCTGGTGGTGACTCACTTTCAGGTCCTCTGCGGCGTGGACCGCGCACGGGTCGCACGCGCGAACGGCCGTCCACGATCCGATGATTCAGAGTACTCAACGGAAGATCATCCGCACTACCCGCACGGTACGGCCTCCTTGGACTCGACGCTCCCGAGCGCGGCGGGGTCGGCGCCCAGCGCGTCGAGGGCGTCCGGCCAGGCGGTGTCGTCAGGGGAGAGTGCGGTGCGGAGGTAGGCCCACGTGAGGTGCCGGACCCCGGCGACCCGCTCGGGGTTCTCGTCGGTGGTCTCGGCGACGTCGTATCCCGAGATGCCGCCGAGGCCGTGTTCCGCGTCGAACAGGGTGAGCAGCGACTTGGGACCGGGGGAGAGGGTGTACGGGTCGGTGTGCCACTCGGGGCCGCGGACGGTCAGGTGGGTGGAGGCGTCCTTGTCGCCGGCGACGACGAGCGCGGGTGTCGTCATCGTGGAGAAGTCGGTGGTCAGGAAGAACGGGGCGGTGCGGGCGAAGGACTCGGTGATCGCGTCGCCGCCGCGGCCGGGTGCGGCGAGCAGCACGCCTGCCGTGATCCGGGGGTCGGCGAGGTTCACCTCCGTTCCGGTGTCCGGGTCGGTGAGCCGGGCGCCCAACAGCAGACTCGCGGTGTGCCCGCCCATGGAGTGGCCGGCGACGGCGATCTTGGTGTGGTCCAGACGCCCGGCGAGCTGCGGGACGGCGGCCTCGATCGCGTCGAGCCGGTCGAGGATGCGCGACATGTCCTCGGCCCGGGACCGCCAGTGGAGCGGTGCACCGGGGGTGTCGGGGTCGAGGGTGCCGCTGAGGGTCCGGGAGCTGAGGTGGGTCGGCTGGATGACGGCGAAGCCGTGGGCCGCCCAGTAGTCGGCGAGCGGGGCGTAGCCGTGCAGGGAGGAGAGGTGGTTCGAGGGGCCGTGGCCGTGCGAGATGAGGATGATCGGGAGGCCGGTGCCGGTGGTGGGCGCGGAGACGCGTACCTCCAGGTCGACGGCCCGGCCGGGAACCGGCAGCGTGACGGGGCTGACCGAGAGAACAGGGCTGACCGAGAGGCCGGGAGCGGCCGAGAGAACGGGAGTGGACGGTGAGCTCATGATGAGGTCCCTTCGATGGCTTCCCGCAGCCGGTCTCGTCGAGACAGCACGAGACAGCACGAGCGAGCGGGAGGCAGCGGCACAGCGCGCGGAAGCGGTCGGGAGCGTCGGCCCCGCCTGGTGCCGTGGCACTAGACTGAAACCGGAACGCGGTTCCGATTCAGGATGCGGAACGTGGTTCCGTTTTGTCAACGGCCGTCGGGAGGAAGACGTGGAACCCATCGCAAGCCCGTCCGGGGAGCCGCCCGCCCGCGGCAGGCGCGCCGACGCGCTGCGCAACCGGCAGACGCTGCTCGACGCCGCCGCCGAGGTGTTCGTCGCGTCCGGCGTCGACGCGCCGATCCGGGAGATCGCGGCCAGGGCGGGCGTCGGGACGGGCACGGTCTACCGCCACTTCCCGACCCGGGCGGACCTCGTCGTCGCCGTCTACCGCCACCAGGTGGAGGCCTGCGCCGAGGCCGGCCCGAGCCTGCTGGCTTCTACCGGCTCGCCCTTCGCGGCGCTGCGCCGGTGGATCGACCTCTTCGTCGACTTCCTGGTCACGAAGCACGGGCTCGCGGGCGCGTTGCAGTCGGACAGCGGCGGCTTCGCGGCGCTGCACGAGTACTTCCTCGACCGCCTGCTGCCCGTCTGCACGCAGCTGCTCGACGCCGCGGCCGCCGCGGGGGAGATCCGGCCCGGCACGGAGGCCTACGAGCTGATGCGCGGTGTCGGGAACCTCTGCATCGGCCACGACGGCGACCCGCGCTACGACCCCCGCCGCCTGGTCGACCTGCTCCTCCGGGGATTGGCACACCCGGCCTGATCCGGTGTCAGCTCGGGGGTGCCGTCCACTTCTGGGTCGCCGTCCCGGTGCAGGTCCGGATCTGGACCCCCGCCCCTCGCCCGTCGCCGCCCTGCCGAACCGCCCGCCCGATCACCGGTACGGCCCCCTGCGTCCTACGAATGACCGGCCATCGGTCGCCGACCGTAACCGATCATGCTTCTCTGCTCGCAGAGAGTTCCGGCCGCGCTGCGCGGAGCCGGACCGCGCGATCGCGCACCCGGACGACAGAGAGGTGGACGCCGTGCTGGCAGGAGTCGGACGCTGGGGCGGGAGGGGCGCGTGTGCCGCGCTCGGCGCCCTGCTGGCGGTGGTCGGCGCGGCTCCGCTCGCCCCGGCGCGGGCGCAGACCGGGACCGACGTCACCGTCACGGCGAGCGGGCCGGCCAAGGCCGCCGTCGGGGAGTCGATCACCTACGGCGTCAAGGTGACGGGCAGCGGCATGCGCACCGAGGACACCACGCTGACGTTCCGTCTGCCCGACGAGGTGGACTTCGTGTCGGTGGACGGACGGTCGTGCGCGGCCACCGCCGACCGGCGCGGCGTGGTGTGCGCCTACGGGGTGCGGCAGGGCGGCACGTTCGGGCAGCCGGACATCACGGTGCGGATCAAGGACTCCGTCGCGGTCGGCACCCGGATCACCGCCCGCTTCACCACGAGCTACCGCCTGGGCGGCACGCGCTACGACGGCGGGGAGGCGAGCGTGGTCACCGAGGCGGTCCCGGGTGGTCTGACGTGCCCGGTGGTGCAGGACGCCGGGCTCTTCCCGCAGCCGCGTACGCAGGCCTTCCCCGCCCTGCCGACCTCCGCCGCCGAACGGGACCGGCTGCAGATCCGTCAGGCGCTGGCGGACGTGCAGCCCACCGGGTTCTGCCTGCGCGCGAACCGGCCGGTCCAGGTGACGGTCACCGGCGGATCCCCGGACGCGACCGTGGAGCTGCAGGTCGGGACCTGGGCCCTGGTGGACCCGTACAGCCGCACCGGATACGGCACCTACACGGCGAGCCAGTCCCCGCCGCGGTCCTACCGGCTGCAGCCCGGCGAGAACCGGATCGGCGACCCCTCTGGCGGGATCCTCTACGTGCGCCACACGGCCGACTCGCCCGCGAACGCCCCCTCCGTCACGGTGACGCTCGACGACGGCACGGCCGTCCAGCCGATCCCGCACTTCGACCGGCAGAGCACCACCAACGCCCAGTGGCAGCGCATGCTGGGCGCCACCACGGCGACCGGTCCGGTCGAACTGGTCGGCGACCACGTCGTCATCGCGGGGATGCAGGAGTCCGCCCTGCGCTACGCGGGCGAGAGCCAGGACGAGCTCCTGGACACCTACGAGCAGATCCTCCGCGCGGAGGACGACCTCGCGGGCCTGGACGGCTCCACCGCCCGCGACACGCGCTCGCCGCTGCGCTTCCTCGCGGTCGAGAGCCCGTCAGGCACGAACCCCAACGCGACCTACTACCGGATCGCGATGCCCGGCAACCGCGACGGCGTCCTCTACTCCGCGACCGAGGCGGCGAACAGCTGGGGCCTGTTCCACGAGTTCGGGCACCAGCACCAGCAGCGGTGGACCTGGGGCGCCGGCCAGGACACCAACAACATGGGCGAGGTCACGGTCAACCTCTACTCCATGGCCGCGGACCGGCAGTTCGGGCACACCACCAACGGATGGGCGGACGAGACCACCTGGGCCCCGGGCCGGGACTACCTCGCCCAGTCGGCCCGCGACTTCGCCACCGCGCCGAACAAGGCGCAGTTCGACATGTTCGCCCAGCTGGACAAGGCGTTCGGCCCGGATTTCTACCCGGCGCTGCACCGGCGGATGCGGGCCGAGCGGCCGGACCTGGCCGACACCGACCGGCAGATGCGCTGGTTCACCGTGACCGCCTCCCGGATCGCCGGAGCCGACCTGAGCGACCACTTCGCCGACCGGTGGGGCCTGCCGCTGAGCCGGGAGACCCTGGCCGCCCTGGCCGCACTCGGCCTCCCCAAGCCCACCACCGACCCGAGCACCGTCGCCGCCTTCACGGGGAAGAAGGACACCCGTACCGAGATCGTCCGCTTCACCAACCGCACCGGCACGGCCCTGAACCGGTCGTCGCTCGACCTCCGCGACGGCACCTGGGCCCGGACACCGGCGGAGCGGATCCCCAACGGTCGGACCGCCGTCCTGCGGGTGACCACCAGCGGGGGCATCGACGGCACCGCCGGCTACACGCTGCCGGGCGCCGGCCAGGGCGGATTCACCTACCGCAGCCCGGAGTTCAGCGCGAACAACTACGCGGTCAGCACCGGTCAGGGCATCAAGGTCACCGTGAACGACCAGGACCAGAACACCCGCACCACCCCGCCCGGCACCTCCCTCGACAGCTACACCAGCACCGTCCTGGGCAAGGGCGACGACCCCACCGTCTGGGTCACGTACGAACGCGCGTGACCGGCGTCCGCGGGGCCGGAGCGATCGAGCCGTCCCCACACTCCGGCCCGGGGGCGGTGTCAGTCCCCGCTGGTAGCGTGCCGTTCGGCAGTGAAGATCAACAGGAGGGGCGGCAGCGGTGCGGGAGATCACGCGTCACGCGGTCGACGGGCAGCGGGTTGCCGAAGCGCTGGACGGCATCGTCAGGCGGACCAACCACCGGCAGTACGAGATGTGGCGGGAGGGCCCGTCCCCGGAGCGGATGCTGGCGCTGCGCGACGAGCTCCTCGACCACGTCGCCGCCCGTACGGTCGAGCACCCGGTCCAGGAGGAGGCCCCTTCCGGACTGGTCCTGCGGACGGCGGCGGAGATGGCCCTGGGGGCGCTGAGCGTCGGCTGCTTCCCGGACGGCGACCAGGAGATCCTCTTCCCGCTCATCGACGAGAAGTTCACCAACGGCGACGTCTCCTTCGGCGCCGTCGCCGAGCGGGCCCCCACGGCCCGGACGTGGCTCGACGCATTCGAGATATGCCTGGTCAGCGGGCTGCTGTGGGAGCGGGAGCGCGTCATCGGACTGCTGCTGCGGTGCGACTACGCGCCGGCGATCCGGGACGGCGTGCCGTACTCGCGGCTGACGTCGGTGTCGGACCCGGCGGACCTCGCCGCGATGGACGCGCTGTGCCCCTACCTGGCCGAGGCGAGTGGGCACCTGCCCGCCGACTGGCCCGCGGTGACCCTGCGCAAGCCGGAGCCGGACGAGCTCGCCGCGGCGGCCGGCCGGCTGGACGCCGTCGCCTCCCTGACGGCGGACCAGCGCCTGCTGCGCGTCCTCCTCGACGACGACCGGCCCGCGTTCGAGCAGGCCCTGGCGGCGCGGCTCGTCGAGTACCGGGAAGGCCTGGACGCCGATCCGGCCCCGCGGACCCTGCTGCCGCTCGGCATCCTGGCCCCGGCCGCCCTCGCGGTCCAGGTGCACGGGTGGGCGCTGGAGGTGCGGTCCGACTACCTGTCGGCCGATCCGCCGGCTTCGCCGCCGGCGCCCCGGCGCGAGCCCGACGGCGGGTCCGAGGACCCGCTGGGCAGCGTGTACCTGCGGCTGGTCGCCGAGGAGTCGATCCCGGCCGAGGCGCGGGAGCAGTTCGGCTACCTGCGCCCGCTGGCCACGGACCTCCTGGTGGGCATCGCCCTGGACACCCCGGAGAGCATCCGCGTCCTCGACGACCGCGACGTGGCCCTCGTCGACCGGCACGTCCTTGAGGCCGCCGCGCGCACCAACCTGCTGAACTCCCCTGTCGACTACGACACGTACGACCTGCCCGACGGTGCGGTCCTCCACATCCTGGGCCACCCCGAGTCGGTGTTCGCCGCCAGCAAGCTGCTCGTCTTCGAGGAGACGGTACGCGCCGCCGACGGCCCGGCGATCCCGGCCGAGGGCGTGCTGGTCGTCGTCCCGAACCGGCACAACCTCGTCTTCTACCCGCTCGCCGACGAGCACGTGGGCGAGGCCGTCAACTCGCTGGCCCAGTTCGCGTTCGGCGCCTACGAGGACGGCCCCGGGCGCCTCTCGCCCCGGGTGTTCTGGTGGCGGGCCGGCACCCTGACGTGCATCACCGCCTTCGAACCCGAGAGCCGGACGATGAGCATCTCCCCGCCCGACGAGCTCATGACCATCATGCGCCGTCTGGCCGGAGCGGCCGGCTGAGGGCGAGAGGCCGCGGCGCTGCCGGGTCCGTCGGCACTGCTCGCCCGCCGGGCCGGGCCTCGGCAGGCCCGGCCGGGTGATCGTCCCGGCGTGGCGGCCGTGGCGGCCGTGGCCGCGCTGCGAGCCTGGTCGGCGGCCTGGCGTCGGACGATCCGGACGCCGGTTCGCCGATCCGACCCGGTTCGCCGATCCCACCCGATGAGCCCGAGGAGCCCCGCCTTGCCGCACCGGTTGTCCGTTCCCCGGCTGACGGCCCTCGTCGTGGCCCTGCTCCTCGGGCTCTGCGCCTGTTCCAGCTCCGGGCCGGTCTCGCGCCAGGCCGATGCGCACGCGAGCTCCCCGCCCGCCGACGTGGTGGCCGCGGGCGGTCCGCTGGTCGGCGACCCCGCCCTCGTCCCCGGCGAGCAGTCCTGCGCGGCCGCGGAGGGCAACGCCCCGTGGTACCCGACCATCGCCGCGTTCGAGGTCCACGACTCCAACCGGACACACCTGTACGCGTGCGCGCACTTCGCGGGCGCCCCGTCGAACAACCAGGTCTACGCCTACGGTTCGCAGCAGGTCTACGCCACGCCGTACAACATCGTGGACCGCGGGCCCGACGAGCTCTACGTCTACGGCGGCGGCTACGGCGACAACCCGGCCGCGTCCGGCTCGTTCGTCTCGCGGGTCGAGCCGGGCACCTTCAACGAGGTCTGGCGGCGCGTGCTCATCAACACCAACGCCACCGACGAGTGGGACTACCCGGGCGTCCTGAACGTCCTGTCGGACGGCAGCCTGGTGGTCGTCTACGGCTACCACATCGCCCGGATCGACCCGGCGACCGGCGCGGTCCTCGCCCGCACGACCCTCCCCACCGGGGACTCGGCCCCGCGCGACACCGCGTACAACGGCTACGACGCGCTGCCCGACGGGACGATCGTCGCGAAGACCGTCAACCGGCAGCCCGGATGCACCGAACAGGGCTTCAGCGCCTTCCTCAACTGCCCCGACCCGACGGCCGTGCCGCCCTCGATCATGGTGGCGATCGACCCGAAGAGCCTCCAGGTGCTCTCCCAGGTCACGCTGCCGGAGATGATGGGCGGGCGCATCACCACGTCGACGCTGAACGGGACGCAGGAGATCTACCTGCCGGGCGCGACCAAGCTCTACCGCTACGCGTACCGGAACAACGCCTTCACCCCCGACCCCACGTGGGGACCGGTGAGCTACCTCAAGGACGGGCAGACCGCCGCGTCCGCCATGGCCGTCATCAACGACTACGTCGTCGCGATGACCAACGGCGGGAAGCCGACCCCGACGCCGATGAGCGTCGTCGCCGTCTCCCAGAGCGACTCGACCAAGGTGGCGAACGTCCAGCCGTTCGCGAACAGCGGCAGCAAGAACAGCTTCATCCCGTCGATGGTCTCGGTCGACCCCGAGAACAACCGCGTCTACGCCATGGACGCGGGGGCGGGCAAGCTGGCCGGGATCGACCTGTCGAACGGCACGCTGTCGGTCGCGTGGACACAGGACCAGACGACCCTCAGCTTCACGACCCTGCTCGGGCCCAGGGACCAGCGCGTCCTGATCGGGACGGACATCCCGGTGAAGTTCTTCCAGGGGCTCAAGAAGTACGACACCGAGCAGGTGGTGTGGCGCAGGGCCCAGGACGGCGCCGAACTCGCCCGCTCCAGCCAACTCCCCAAGATGACCCAGGGGATCCTGGTCACGCCCGGCTACGCCGGACTCCAGTACTTCCTCACCGCGGACGGCCACGTCACCGGCCTCCAGGTGGCTCCGAAGCCCGCCTCGCCGGCGCCGTCGCCGTCCGCGTCGGGGAGCTCGACGAAGCCGGCGAGCTGATCGCCCGTAAGCCGTGTGCGGAATCACCGCACGCACGAATGGAAAGGGGGGAGGGAGGGAGCGGGCCCGAACGGGCGCCGCGCCTCCGACTGCCGATGGACGAAGACACTTGGTGGGCCTTGATCGAGGAGGCCCGCGCCGCGGTGGGCTCCCGGGCGGACGACCGGGACCCGCCGGACGATCCGCTTCCCGAAGCACTGACGGACGTGCTCGTCCGGCTGAGCCGGGAGGAGATCGTCGAGTTCGCCGTAAGACACGTCGAGGCACGGCAATCCGCCTATCGGTGGGAGCTGTGGGGAGCCGCCGACCTGATCGAGGGCGGGTGCAGCGACGACGGCTTCATGGACTTCCGCGACGGGCTCGTCCTCCTCGGGCGCGCGACGTTCACCCGGGCCCTGGCGGCCCCAGACACGCTCGCCGACCTTCCCGTGATCACCCGCATGAGCCGGGACGAGGCGGGCTGGATCGGCTACGAGTCGTTGAGCTACCCGATCGCGGACGCCTACCAGAGGATCACGGGCGAGACCGAATCCCTCGACGAGGGGATCGGTCGAGCCCTTGAGGACATGGCCCACCCCGAGGACCCGGCGGGCGAGCGATGGAAGTTCGATGACGACGAGGAGACGCGAAGCCGTCTCCCGAGACTCGCGGAGCTCTTTCTCGACTGAGACCGCCTATCGCTCCTGAAGGGCGTGAGCCGCGGTCAGCGGAACGCCGGTGGCGCCGTCCTGTGTGGGACGGCGCCACCGGCGTTGGTGTGGTGTTCGGTTGTTCACCGGTGGATCAGCTGTGCCTGCCCGGTCGGCGGTAGGCGATCAGGCACAGGGCGCCGCCGGCGAGGATGGAGAGGGCGCTGAGCCCCACGATGAGCGCGTTGGACGACGAGCCGCCGGTGGGAGGAAGCGGGCCGCTGCTCGACGACGACGAGGTGGGGGTGCGGGTCGGGCTCTTCGTCGGTGTCGGGCTGCCGGACGTGGACGTGGACGTGGTGGGAGAGGGCGAGGGCGTCGGCGTCGGGCTCGGCGAAACGGTGGGTGACGGGGAGGGCGACGGCGACGGGGAAGGCGACGGGGACGGGGACGGAGATGGTGAAGGCGACGGCGAAGGCGACGGGTTGGGCAGGATCACGCCCATGTCGAGGTCGAGGTCGCGCTGGCCGCCCCGGAGGGTGACCGTCTGGGTGAGGCCGGTGGTCTGGTCGGCGTCCGAGTCCTTGGCCGGGTCCGTCCCGGCGCCGCGCCTGGTGACGGTCGCGCCCTTCGGCAGGGTGGTCAGGTCGAACCGGACGGCGTAGCTGCCGTCGGGCAGCTTGTCGAACAGGTAGTGGCCGGTGGTGTCGGTCACCGTGGTGACCGGCTTGCCGTCCTTGTCGCGCACGGGCTGGCCGTTGCCGTCCAGCAGGTGCACCGTGACGCCGGGGATGCCGGGCTCACCGGGCTTCTGGATGCCGGAGCCGTCCAGGTCCTGCCAGACGAAGTCGCCGAGCGCGTTGTCGGAGGGGGCCACGCGCGTGACGGCGACGCCGACCTTGGCGGGTTCGGCGGGCAGCAGCTGCCGACCGGCCGCGTCGGTGGCGGTGAAGGCGAAGCTGTTCCACGCGTAGTCGCCCGCGGGGGCGTCGTAGGACGCGACCATCGGCCAGGTCAGCACGAAGGACGTGCCGGAGGCGAGGGTGCCGGCGCGGTGGACGCGGAACCACGTGGCCGTTCCGGGAGCGGGGAAGGCGGTGCTCCACACGGCCGCGCTGTTGCAGCCGTTCCGGGTGACGAGTGCGGTCTCGATGCAGGGGTTGGGGTCGGTGGTGTACTCGATGACCACGGTCGGGTCGCTGCTGGTGATCGGCTGGCTGAGGGACGGGGTCCAGGCGCTGCCGCGGGCGGCGCCCTGGGTGAGGACGTAGGTGTCGCCGGGGGTGGGGAGGCGGTCGTAGGCGATGAAGTCGGTGACCGGGTCGGGGGAGTCGTTGCGGACGGTCATGCGGTAGGAGATCCGGCCGCCGGGCGTGGCGGTGCCGATGCTGACGTAGTCGGCGTCGAGGTCGCCCTTGACCTCCTTGTAGGAGCGGAGCACCGAGGGCGCGTCCACGCGGATCCGGGAGGAGGCGTGGCACAGGAGCTCGGTGGTGTCGCCGTTGCCGTTGAGGTCCAGGAGGTCCGGGGTGCTGCCGCTGTCGGAGCCGGAGAACATGCACGAGACGGGGGCGTCGGGCCGGTCGACGGTCACGTAGACGTCGTTGGTGAGCTCGCCGGCGCGGATGCTGCCGGCCACCTGGACGTCGAAGAGCATCCGGTAGGCCAGCGCGTCGTGGAGGTACGTCATGTCCGGTGCGCCGGCGGGCCACTGCATCCTGAGGATCTGGCGGCCGTCGGGGCCGGGGGTCACCGTGATCGACTCGGGGGCCTTGGCGTCCGGGTAGTTCGGGTCGGGGCGGGCCGAGCCGTCGAGGTAGACGACGCCGGCGGGCAGCACGTCGTAGAGCACGAGCGGGCGGCCGAGGTCGCGGGCGCTGCGGTTGTAGGGGATGACCTGGAAGGTGGCCTTGCCGCCGGGGGCGGAGAGCTCACCGGCGACGGTGGTCTTGGCCGCGCCGAGGTTGGTGGCCTGGGTGATGGCGGTGGAGGCGCAGGCGTTGGCGGAGGCGTTGTCGGTGCCGTCTGTCGCGGTGGTGTCGACGCAGTTGGTCAGCCGGTCGGGTGCGGGGCGCCCGTCGTGGCCGGGGGTGGCGACCTGGGTGACCAGCTGCACCGAGTTGCCGGGGCTCCAGCCGGTGGGGATGGGGCCGTTCCAGGTGAACCTGAGGCCGTCCAGCCACCGTCCGGCCGGGATGCCCAGGTCGTCGCGGGAGGGGTCGCCCGCGCCCCGGACGAAGGTGATCCGTCGGTTGGTGGAGCCGTCGAACGGGCTGGACGGCGAGAAGGTGAGCCAGGTGGGGTTGCCATTGAGGCGGTACTGCAGGGTCAGCTCGATGCTGTTCGGGTTCCAGGGCTCCAGCTGGAGGGACTGCGGGAAGATCCAGTTGTAGAGGCCGTCGGTGGTGCCGGCGCCGGGGTCGGTGATGGTGAGGCTGCTCGCCGGGCCCGAGGTGTTGGTGGCCGAGAGGCCGAAGGAGTTGAGGTCGCCGTTGGTCGTGGTGTCGCGCCAGACCTTGCTCGCCGTCACCACCACGCCGGTGGCCGGCGGCCTGAACTGGCCCGTCGTGGTGGAAGCGGTGTCCAGCTTCCGCTCGCTCTCCGTCAGCGGGGCGCCGAGCAGGTCCACCGTGTTGTTCGAGGTGGTCCCGTTCGGGAAGTCGGCCTCGGGGTAGTGGACGACCAGCACGCCCGGCACGCGGCAGCCGCCGCGTCCGTTGCCGGAGGTGAACGCCCCGAGGTCGTAGCCCCACGTGTTCGGGCCCGGCGGCACCGGGGACCAGCCGGGCGAGCGGCCGGTGTCCACCACCGCGCCGGGCGGCAGGCTGTCGAGCAGGCGGCCGGTGTCCAGGTCGACGTTGGGCACGTTGTCGGTGGCGCAGGTGCTGAACTGGTAGGTGACGGTGCGTCCGTCGCTGCTGGAGGTCTGGATCCCCTTGGTCACCGTGTACTGCGGTTGCACGGCGGCCTTGGTGTCGGCCGTGGCGGTCTGCGAGGTCTCGCCGGTGGCGCTCATCGTGGCCGAGTTGGTGGAGGCGGCGCCGTTCGGGGTGGTGAAGTTGGGGTACTTCATCGTCACCGTGATGGTGGCGGTCGTGCCCGGACTCAGGTTCTTCAGCGTGATGTCCATCGTGCCGCCCATCGCGCCCGGGGCGGGGATGGTGGAGGCGGCCTCGTCCACCGAGGACGGGTCGGGCGTCCACCCGACGAACTGCATGTTCGACGGCAGGGTGTCGAGGATCCGACCGCCCGTGCACTCGGTGATCGAACACGTGTAGCGCAGGGTGTAGGTGACGTTCTCCCCGGGGGAGGCGGTCGCCTTGTCCACGCTCTTGGTGAAGGAGATCGCGGCCTGGGCCGGTGGCGCCAGCACGCTGCTGCTGAACAGCGAGCCCGCCACCAGGGCCAGGACGGAGGCGATCCGCCCGGTCCGGAAAGGAATACGCATGCCGAGCAGTTCATCCGATCGTCTGATCGATTGCTCCGACGGCGCGAGGGCGATCGGGGGCAATTCACCTGCTCAGCGGACGGGCGGGCCCGGATCACGGCACGGAGGGGACCGACCGGAGGGCCTCGGCCGCGCCCTGGCGACGGTCCGTCAGAGCGTCGCCCCCCGCGCCCGTCACTCGATCGGCCGGTGGCCGTATCCGATGACCGGGCGGGCCTGTTGGTATGGCATCGATTGGTAGGCCGGTGCGCGACTGCTTTGGACACCATCCGGCGACGACAGCTGCAGAAGAAGGCGGAATGCTCCAAATCTCAGTCGAGGACTCCGAGATCGACCCGGGGGAGGCCCATCGGTGGCACCTGGTGTCCCTGACCGGTGACGGCGGGCCCGCCCCGCGTCGGATGACCGGTTACAACCAGGCGAAACATTTCACCGTGGCGCAGCACGCCCAGAGCATCGACGAACCGATCCGGTCCTACGTCGCGGCCAGCTTCGAGCTCCCCGGCCGGGTGGACCCGGACGCGCTGGAAGGAGCGTTTCTCCACCTGGTGCGGCGTCACGAGGTGCTCCGGGCGGTCTACCAGCCGCTGGGCGGGGACCTGGGCTGCGAGGTCCTCACGCCCGACGAGGTGGCCCTCAAGCACGTCTACGTCGGCCCGTTGGAGACTCCCGCGGAGGTCACCGGGCACCTCCAGGGCGCGTTCCAGGAGGTGGACACGCTCGCCTGGCCGCTGATCACGATGGGTGCGGTCGTCCGGCCGGAGTCGACCACCGTCTGGTTCTCGTGCGACCACCTCGTCACCGACGGGCTCTCCAGCGCGATCGCGGTCAACGACCTCATCACGGCCTACCGGGACCTTGGCGCGGTCGAACCCGCGCCCGGCGCGGTCCAACCTCCTGGCAGCTACCTGGAGTTCAGCCGCACCCAGCGCCGGGCCAACCGGGCGATGAACGCCGACGACGCGCGGCTGGACTACTGGCGGGCGTTCCGCGACCGCAACGGCGGCCTGTTCCCGCGCTTCCCGCTCGACCTCGGGGTCCGGCCCGGCCGCCTGTACGCGCCGGTGGCGAGCACCGAACGGCTGCTGACCGCCCGCCAGACCGAGGAGTTCGGCGCCGCCTGCCGGGCCCGTGGCGGACGGCTGTCCATGGGGCTGCTCGCGGCCGGCGCGGTCGCCCTGCGCCGGCTGGGCGGGCCGGCGGAGTACCGCGGGCTGGTGCCGGTCAACGAACGGGGTCGGGGCGTCTACGCGGAGTCGATGGGGTGGTTCATCAACACCCTGCCGGTCGCGTTCCCGGTCGGGGAGCGGGCGGAGTTCGGCGAGGTGCTGGCCGCCGCCCAGGACGCCTACGGGCAGGCGCAGGCGAACGCCGGGGTGCACTTCGTGAAGGCGTGGCGGCTGCTCGCCCCGGCCGAGTACGCGCGACTGCACTACTGGCCGCACGCGGTGAACTTCTTCTCCTACATCGACTTCCGCCGACTGCCCGGCGCCGACCTGCACACCGCGCGGCGCGCTCGGATGCACGTCTGGGTGTCCGGCTGCAACGGGCTCCTGCACTGGCTGCACCGCACCGACGAGGGCCTGTTCGTCAACACCATCCACGTCGACACCCCGCAGGCCCGGGCCACCAACCGGTCGCTGCTGGACGGGCTCACCCGCGTGCTGACCGACGTCACCTGAGAACCGCGGCTAACGGTCCAGGACCGACAGCAGCACGTCCACCAGCCGCGCGGCCGCGTCCGGGCGGCCGTGGGCACGGGCCCCTCGCCGGATCACGGCGCGGCGGGCCCGGGCCGGGTGGCGCGGGACGGTCGTGTCCTGGTGG
>NZ_JBHWGV010000083.1:19747-43788 GCF_042732955.1 Kitasatospora sp. NPDC059747
GCATACCGCCCCCGGCCCCCACCCACCCCCACCCCCCCCCGCGCGCCCGCGGCCGGGCGGCGGGGCACCCGGCCCGGGCGCGCTCCGCGGGCGCGGGGGCCCGGGTCGGTGAGCAGCGGGACGATCGTGTCCTGGAGGGCGCCGGAGGTGGCGGGGCCGATCAGGGCGACGGCCGCGCCGGCGTCGGCGAGGTGCCGCGCATTGTGCTCCTGCTCGTTCCCGGCGCTGGTGGCCAGCGGGATGAAGACGGCGGCCTTGCCGAGCGCGGTCAGCTCGGCGAGCGTCCCGGCACCGCTGCGGGAGACCACCACGTCGGCGAGCGCGAGGACGTCCGGGAGCTCCGGGCCGACGAAGCCGGTGACCAGGTACCGGGCGCGGATGTGCTCCGGCAGTGCGGCGACCCGCGCCCGCAGCCCGGCCTCGTGGGCGGGCCCGCACTGGTGGACGACGTTGGCGTGGCCGAGCAGCCACGGCAGGATGTCGCTGACCAACTGGTTGATCTGCTGCGAGCCCTGAGCACCACCGGTGACGTACACGGTGGGCGCCTCGCGGTCGAAGCCCCACAGACCGAGGGCCTGCACGGCCTTGCCGGCCTGGCCGGTCAGCACCTCGGGGCGCACGGGGTTCCCGGTGACCACGGCGTTGGGCCGGGCGGCGTCGGGGAGGAACGGCAGCGTGGACCCGGAGGAGACCGCGACGCGGGTGGCCATGCGGGCCAGCGCCCGGTTGCCCAGGCCGAGCCGGACGGTCTGCTCGTGGACGACCAGCGGCCGGTGGCACATCCGGGCGGCTAGCCCGACCGGCACCGCGACGTAGCCGCCGGTGCCGAGCACCACGTCCGGGTCGAACCCGGCGACCGCGGTGCGGGCCTGGGCGACACCGAGGGGGACGCGGCCCATGTCCTTGACGTTGGCCGGCGAGATCAGCTTGAGGGGGTTGGAGCTGCGCCGGATCTTCCCGGTGGCGACCGTCCTGAACGGGATGCCCTCGGACCCGGCGACACGGGCTTCGAGACCGGCGGCGGTGCCGATCCACAGCACGTCCAGGGCGCCGCCGGCCGTGGCGAGCCGCGAACGCAGGGTGCGGACGGCGGTGAGGGCCGGGTAGGTGTGCCCGCCGGTCCCGCCCCCCGTGACGATCAGCCGGAGGGGGCGGCCGAGGCGGGAGACGAGAGCAGTGGTGTCGGGGGTCACGGCTGGAACATACCAGCTACCGAAGAGGCTTCTGGCAGCGGAAGCTGACGAAGCGTCGGCAGAGGGCCGCTCGTCGGTCCTGTACGGCCCACCTCGGCCGTTGAAGCCACTGTTAGCCTGATCGGCATGATCATGAGGAGGGCCGGGCAGCGGGCGCAGGGCGGGTCGGGCTCCGGTCCGGAGCGGGCTCTGATCGCCGCGAGTTTCGTCAACAGGGTGGGCAACGGTCTCTTCAACACCGCAGCCGTCCTCTACTTCACGTTCGTGGTGCACCTGCCCGCCGCACAGGTGGGGGCCGGCCTGACGATCGCCGGCCTCTGCGGCCTGGCGGCCGGCATACCGGCGGGGAACCTCGCCGACCGGTACGGGCCGCGCGCGATCTGGCTGACGAGCCTCGCGCTGCAGGCCGCCACGATGGCGGCGTTCGTCCTCATCGACAGCTGGCTCGCGTTCACGCTCGTCGCCACGCTGGACCGGCTGACCGCCACGGCGGGCGGCGCCGCGGGCGGTGCGCTCATCGCGCGGGTCGGCGGTGAACGTCCGGCCGCCTTCCGGGCCAGACTCCGGACCTTCGTCAACCTCGGTGTCGTCGTCGGCACCCTGGGTGCGGCCTTCGCGATCCAGGTCGACACGCGCTCCGCCTACACCGGCCTCATCCTCGCCAACGCCGCCAGCTTCGCCTGCGCCGGACTGATCGCGTTCCTGGGCGTCCCGAACTACCGGCCCCTGCCGCGGCCCGAGGAACACCGCCGGTGGTCCGTCCTGACCGACCGGCCGTACGTGTCCTTCGTGGCGATCTACAGCGCCATGGGCCTGCAGTACCAGACCGTCTCCCTGCTCCTGCCGATCTGGCTCAGCGCCCACACCGACGCACCGCGCTGGACGGTGGCCGCGGTCTACGCGATCAACAGCGGCGTCTGCGTGCTGTTCCAGAGCCGGCTCGGCTCGAAGGTGGAGACCCCGCGGCAGGGCGGCCGCGCCTTCCGGCTCGCCGGGCTCCTGTTCCTCGTGAGCTGTCCGCTGATGGCGCTGACGGCCGACGTCCCCGCCTGGGTGGCTCCGGCGCTCGCCGGGCTGGCCGTGTGCATCCACAGCATCGGGGAGGTGTGGGAGTCGTCGGGCGGCTACGCGCTCGGCTTCGGCCTCGCGCCCGACCACGCCCAGGGGCAGTACCAGGGCCTCCTCGGCATCGGCTTCGACGCGGGCCAGGCGCTCGCCCCCGTGGTCCTGACCGGAGCCGTCCTCGCGCTCGGACACCCGGGATGGCTGCTGCTCGGCCTGTTCTTCGCGGCCGTGGGCGCGGCGGGACCGCCGGTGGCCGCGTGGGCGGAGCGGACCCGGCCCAGTGAGCCGGGTCCGGAGGCTCCTGTGCGGCGTCGACAGAATGAGTCCCCGCTGGAGGAGGCGGACCGCTAGCCTCCCTCAGCCGAGCGCCGCGGCCACAGTGGGCGACCACTCCTGACGACCGTCCGACTGCAGGGCTGAGCCCGACGGCGACGGCCCATGGGGAGAACGACGCCACGAAGACCCCGTGACGCCGACGTCACGGGGTCTTCGTGCCGGACTCTGTGCAGCCATCTCAAACGGTGGTCGGGGGATCTTGCGGCGGAATCGCTCCCAACGAGGACGGCGACCTCCAGGCCCGATTCGATGGTTCCAGTACCGAGTTCGCCATCGGTTCCCTCAGCGACCACCAGTCCCCGCTCTCAATCTCGGAGCTCCCCGACTGCTCCGACTTCGAGCCGTACGAGGCCTGCGAGCCCGACGACTCGTCCGAGGACCGGCGGCTGCCGTAAGCCCACAACCCTCTCGAAGTCAGCTACCGACCGCGGACGCCCGGTTGGACGGGTAGACCGTGGCGGTGGCCGGTCCGACCGCGACGGCGTTGTGGTCAAGGTGGTTGTTCCGGTCCTGCGCCTCTTCTGGGACCGAACTGCGCCCGTTCGCCTGTGCGACGTCCCAGTTCGAATGGGCTGGCTCCCACGCCGACGCACCGAGGCGGAACTAAACCCCCGCCCGATCAGCTCGTGATCGCCAACGAGATGGAGGGGGCTCTCGCCACGTGCGCCAGCGACGACGGACCTGATCGACGGTTCGGCAAGTAGATCCTCGCGGCGAAGTACAGGATGACCGGTGCACCGGATCGATCGCCCAACAGGTCGGCTTGGGCTGATCGCCGGTATCCCCAACGCATCGGTGTTCCAAAGGCGTACTCTGCTCTCCTCAGTCGACACGGGCATGTGGGGAGGGGCAGTGGGCGAGAGTGCGGAGATGGCCCTGCGGTTCGAAGACGAGGCCGAACTCGTCGACTCAGAAAGGGAGATGGAGTTCCTGCTGGAGGAACTCGCAATGCTCGAAGGGGTGTCGGTGGTCCATCGCCCGTTGGGGGCCGCACCAAAGGGCTCACGCGCCGGGGACCTTACCTCGTACACCGAGCTGATCCTCGGAGTGGCCGGGGCACCCACGCTACGGGCGCTGATCACGCTCACCCAGGACTGGCTCACCCGCCGCAACTCCGGCACGATCGAGCTCAGCGTCGGCGACGACACCCTGCGGATTACCTCTGTCGGACGCACGGACCAGCGACTCGCCGTCGAAGGCTTCCTGGCCCGTGCAGCAGCAGCACGCACAGCGCAGTCGGCCGACGAGCCCGACGAGCCCGACGAGCCCGACGAGACGGGGGACGACGACAACCGCGATGACTAAGCGTGCGTTGATCATCGTCAACCAGCACTACCTCGATCCCGGGCTGACCGAACTGCCCGGGGCCGCCGCCGATGCAGAACAGCTCAAGAGCGTGCTGGCCGATCCTAAGATCGGCGGCTTCACCGTCGATGTCGTCGCCGAGGGCACCGCTCATGCCTGCCGTCGGGCCATCCAGGCCTTCTTCAGGAGCGCCACCAAGGACGACATCCTGCTGCTGCACCTGTCCTGCCACGGCCGGAAGGACTCTCGCAACCGGCTTCACTTCGCGGCCTCCGACACCGAGATCGACGTGTTCGAAGCAACGGCGGTCAGCGCCGAGTTCCTGGCCGACCAAATGGAGCAGAGCCCGAGTCATCGGACTGTCGCTCTACTCGACTGCTGCTACAGCGGAGCCTTCACGAGAGGCCTGCGTACCCGCGCCGGGGCCGAAGAGGTCGACGTCGGCGAACCGTTCTCAGGCCGTGCGCAGGTGGTCATCACCTCGTCGACCTCCCTACAGTTCAGCTACGAGAGTGAGAGCCGCAGCCGGGGCACCGAGCCGTCGGTATTCACCTCGGCCGTCGTCGCCGGCCTGCGTGACGGCTCGGCTGACCTCGACAGGGACGGCTACGTCTCCACCGACGACCTCTACGACTACGTGCACGACCGGGTGAGTTCGAACCATCCGCAGCAGACTCCGACCCGGACCGTGAACGCCGCCGAGGGCAGGCTCTACCTGGCCCGTAACCCGCGTGGGTTCGTCGCAGACCCGGCGATCTCCGAAGGGCTTCGCAGCGCGATCCTCGCCACCGAGGAGTGGCCACGGGTAGGGGCCCTCCACGAGCTGGAGCGGTTGCTCGCCAGCGCGCGTGCCGACGTGCGGAGAGCGGCCAAGGAGGCGCTGCTGCACCTGGTCCACGCCGAGCACACCAAGGTCTCCCAGAACGCGACGCAGCTGTGGCAGTGGCGGGGCCTCGGAGTAGTCCCCGACCGGCCGTCCAGGATCGACCGCTCGGTCGCTCCGGGCGATCGGATCGTGGCCATCGACTTCGGCACCACCAACTCCTCCATCGCGGTGTTCACCGACGGAGAAGCCCAGATCGTGCCCAACCGCTGGGGCTTCCCCACCACGCCGAGCATGGTCGCCATCGACGCGGACGGGAACCGCTTCTTCGGTGACAACGCGGCAAGGCTCGCCGAGAGCGATCTCGCCGCAGTCGTCCGGAACGTCAAGCTAAAGCTCGGCACGGACTGGAGACTGGAGCACCAGGGCGCCTCCTACTCGGCCGAGCAGGTCGCCTCCTGGGTCCTCGCCGAGCTGCGGCAAGACGCCGAGATCGAGCTCGGACAACAGGTCACCCGAGCCGTGATGACCATCCCGGCGGGCTTCACCGCCCGGCAGCGTGCCGCGCTCACCGCGGCCGCCGCGCTGGCCGACCTCACTGTGATCAGGATGATCAACGAGCCGACCGCTGCTGCGATGCCGTTCTCCCTGGAGGGCGAACGCGAGGAGACGGTGATCGTGTTTGATCTGGGCGGGGGCACCCTGGACGTGACCCTCGTCGAGATCTCCGACGGCGTCTGCGACGTCAAACGGACCGGTGGCGACAGCTCCTTGGGCGGCGCTGACTGGGATCAGCGGATCGCCGACCACATGACGGCCGAGTTCACCGCGCTCCACGGCGTCCGCCCCACCGGCCGGAACGCTCGTCACCGGCTGCTGGAAGCAGCCGAACGGGCGAAGAAAGAGCTTTCGTACACGTCGAGCACCCGGATCACCATTCCCCACCTCGTCACCCAGGCGAACGGATCGCTCCACCTCGACCTCACACTCACCCGTTCCCGCCTCGATGAACTCACGGCCGATCTGCTGCAGCGCTGCCGGGCAGCGTTCAACCAACTCCTCGAACCTGACCAGTACGGCTTCCCCTACCCAATCGAGGACGTGGACCGCGTGGTCCTGGTCGGTGGCGCGAGCCGGATCCCGGCGGTGACCGACCTGATCAGCGAGCTGAGCGGACAGGCACCCGATCGTGACATCATCGTCGAGGGTGTCGTCGTGGGTGCTGCGGTGCAGAGCGGCGTGCTCGCAGGTGACCAGCGCACTGGGCTGCTCCTGGACGTTGCCTCGCACACCCTCGGCGTGTGGACCAGTGACGGGCGGTCCGCCACCCTGGTCGACCGGCACACCACCATCCCGACTAAACGTTCGGAACTATTCACCACCGCTGTGGATGGCCAGCCCCGGATCGCCATCGGGGTACTCGAAGGCGAGCACACGGACGCGGACCGCAACGAGCTCCTCGGCATGCTGCAAATGGAGTTGACGCTCAGTCCCGTCAAAGGCGTCCCGCGGGTGGAGGTGACGTTCTCCGTGGATGCCGACGGGATGCTGACGGTCACGGCACACGACCTCGGGGTTGGTACGACGGAGTCCCTGACAGTCGACCTGCAGGCCGCCGATCACGCACGGCGGCACCCACCCGACCCCACCTGCCTGCCGGCTTTGGCAGCAGGAAGCGACCCAGCCATTCCGGAGAAGCCGTCGACCTGACCGCAGATCGCCGGGACCTCGCCGTCCTTATGCGGCGAACGCTCAATTTGCCGATGGGTGCGGCTCGTTTCGAGTGAAGTTTGCGATCAAGGGGGTGGTAGGTGCTTCTGTTGGATCGCCAGAAAATCCGGCCAGGGTGGCGTGAGCTGCGGCTACTGTGCTGCCGTGATTCTGACTGACGCTGAGATAGCTGACCTGCTCGCCTCTGCCGGGCTCCGACTCGTCGAGCGAGTCCAGCGGGAGGTCCGACTGCCCCCGCTACCGAAATTCGTGTCGCCTGCGAGCGCCGGGCCCGAGCACGGACGGTTCGACTCACACCCGGACGAGGTCGCCGACCTGCGTGGTTCGGACTTCGTCGAGAAGGTCAACGCGGGCTGGCATCGAATGGCCGCGGAGTTCGGGCTCTTCGACGAGGAGCGCGAGTTTCTGCTCGCGCTCGGCCGCGCTCGCCTCGGGGACGATTCGGACGGTGAGCCGTACGAGGTGTGGTTCCGTGTCCAACTACTCGACGAGTGGGACCTCGTGGGAAGTGAGGTGGACTTGCTGCGGAGTGGCTTCGCGACCCTCTTCACTGATCGTTTCGTCCCGGAGTTCACGGGGGCGTCCCTGGACGGGCAGATGATGATGAGTACCACGGTCTGGGGTGATGGCACGCTCAGCACCATCGTCATTCGCCCGTAGCCGGTGCCCCGTGGGACGGCCACCCCCGTCCTGGTCGGGTCGTCTCTGCCGTTGTAACGGGCGAGGAGCGGTGCGATGGGGTGGCTGTTCGAAGAGTTGGAAGCCCGCGAGGCGGCTGCCCGGACTCGGGTGGAGGCGCTGGAAGCCGAGCTCGCCGAGGTGTCCAGGCGGTTGAGTGTGGCCCGCGAGGGGTTGGAGCGTCTGCGAATTGCTCGGGAGACGGTCGCCGAGGTGCTCGCCGAGAGGCCGGCGGTCACGGCGGACGCGAGCGAGACGCGAGTCGAAGGCGTGTCGGTGTCGCCGTATGCGGGGGCGGAGCGGCAGGTGATCGGGGTGCTGACGGTGCCGAACTGGCAGTCCGGCATGGGGGTGGCCTGTTCACCCCCGCTCGCCGCCGGACAGGTTCCTCTCCCAACTCCCGCTGACAGCAGGGATCTTCCGTCTCTACATTCGAAGGTTCACTCGTATCGGGTGCAGGACAAAGGAAGAGCCCTGGAGATGACACCGCACGACACTCATGACACCACTGACCCCTTGCCCGCTCCCTGAGCGCCTTCGAGACGCTGATAGGCACCCTGTCGGGCGGCGACGCGAGCAGGTGGACCCACGCCGAACCGGAGGAACACCTGGACGCGGCTGGGCGGGACCGGCTCCGCCTGCTGCAGGACCACCTGGACCGTGAGACACCCCGTCAGCCAGACACCATTTCGGTTGTAGCATCCAGTAACTCTCAACGAAATGTTGCCAACGGGGAGCACGCATGACCGCCTCGGTAAACCGCCTTCGCAGCATGTACATACAGACCACAGGCCGAAGCAAGGCCGGGAACGGGATGACTGCCAAGCAGGTGAAGGCCGACCGTGATGCCAGGGCCGGCCGCTTCCTGCGAGGGGAGTACGTCGCCGTTGGATTCAGCCCGGTCCCGGCCGAGTCCGACGGCATCTTCCTGGCGGATCTTCCCAAGGACTCCCTGTTTTTGGCGTTCAACGAGGCATACGCCAAGGAGGGGCCGGCCGTCGCCAACGCCAATGCCCGGATTTTCTGGCGATTTGTCCACGATGTGAATGAGGGCGACCTGTTCTTCCTGCGGGACTATGTGAACAACCTGGCCTGGTGCGGCGAAGTCGGCGGCCCCCATCGGCTTGCCCTGAACGAGAAGGCAGAGACGTACCAGCACCAGTTGCCGGTCACCTGGATCGCGGCCCTGCCGCTGGACGACCGCGGGGTCAAGGACGCCGTCCGCCCCTACAACGGCTGCAATCCGGTGGTCGCCCCCGAGATCCGTGCCAAGCTCCAGCGTCTGTTCGGCCTCAGCGAGGACTATCTGGCCGGAGGCGCAGCCAATCAGGAACGCGTACAGGAGACCCGCCGTGTTCTGGCACGCACCTACTTGACCGCGCACGGTTCGGAGAAGGCCGGCCGGGTGGCGCAGTTTGCGCGCACCGATTACACGGCCTCCGAGGTGCAGGTGCAGGCGTCGACCCAGGCGGCCACGGCGAAGGGCCACAATGAGCACAACGAGGCCAGAAACGATCTACTGGCGTGGCTCAGGCGTGAGCTCGGCCCGGACAACATCCGCGAGCCGCGGTCCACGAGTGAGCGTCCCGCCTTCGACCTGCTGGTGGACCTGCCGGACGACCGGTCGGTCATCGAGGTGAAGTCGCTGAACGACGCCAACGAGGAGGAGCAGCTTCGGCTGGGAGTGGGGCAAGTACTCGACTACCGCAGCCAGATGCACAGGGCCGGACGTGCGGCCACGGCCGTGTTGTGGGTGTCGAGGATGCCGTCGGAGGCGGAGCGTTGGCGGGACCTGTGCGCCGAGGTTGGGGTGAGGCTCGGTTGGCCGGGTGAGGAAAGGAAGATCTTCTGGCTTCGCTGAGCTGCGACGTTTCCGCACGTAGCGTCCGACAAGGCAACTGCCGGGGAGGGCCTGTCGGCGCCCCGGTAGTCGGCGGCGATCAGTCGGGGCCGCAGCCGGTAGCGGGGATCATCCTGCCCGTAGAGGGCGGGGATCAGCGCAGCCGTGGTGGCGGCGCGCTGCAGATGGGCGATCACGGCCTTCCCTTCTCGGACGGTCGGACGGCGGTGCCCGGCGGCGCGGGCTGACGGGCACGAGGATCCGTAGGACCTGCGGTTTGGCCCGGCCGCCTATGGGCGGTAGCGCTGGCAGATGGAGCTGCGGGAGTCCGAGACAGCACCTGCTTCTGATTCCTTACTCTGGGTGCTTTCGATTTACGCGCTGACTCCGTGGCCAAGGGTACGGAGGCGGGCTGAAGTTTGGACAAACAGGCGCTATGGCAATGGCACGCGCATAGCCGAGGGTGCTCGCTGCGTACTTCTTCCCGCAGCGTCGAGTTCGGAATTGTCGTGTGGATCGTCAGCTGTGCAAGGGGGCTGGAGGAAAACTGACAGGTCAATATCTGGCCATTTTCCAGACGTGATAGGCGTACTGAGCGGCCGCCATGGATTGGGGCTCATGAGTCGTTATCAACTTCACTGCTACCTAAGCATTGATTCTTCATCGGGCATCCACCTGTAGCGACCTCAGGCTTGGCCTCGGATCCGAGCTGGGCGGGAGGGCTGTCGTCATGCTTCTCGCGAAGGAGTGGCCGTTCAAGTTGATTGGTGAACCAATGCGCATTGTGATCGATTGTCTATGGAAACCAATTTTCTGGACTGCTATCGAGATGCGGTCGAGGTCGAAGGATGGGACGCTAGATGGGTGATGTGCTCATCGGTCATTTGACTAAGGAGGACCCAAATGACACTCAGTGATGAGGCTGCGGTCCGAGTTGAAAGAGTTGAGCGTAGATCTACGCAAGGAACTCATGGGGGCTGGGTGTTCCAGGCCCTCGAGGTCGTCCTTAAAGGTCACGGAGGTTTCACGCAGCCGCTCAATGCGGCGGGGCTGGGGCTCAACGATAAGAGTGTGGTGTTGACACAGATCTGCGAGCTCGGCCCCAGTGCGGACGGTGAGCTGGTTCCCGTGATGGGCGAGGCCAGCATGAGGATCGACAACGTTGCTCAAATGGGCGATGTCGTTTGGGTGAGGGGTTCCGTGGGCTGGGATTCAGACCTGGCTTTCCGAATCACCCTGTTCGCAGTTCTGTGAGAAAGTGGCGCGTTGAATTGCGAGCTTGGTTCGCCGGCGCTTCTGTTGATGTAGGAAGCCCGGTTGCCGGTGTCGGGCTGTCTGCCGGGAACGATCAGTAGGGTGACGTCTGGGCGTGCACATGAGCGGCAAGGTAGTGTCGGATGCTGCCCTCGTGCTCTGGAATGTAGGGGGCAGCCGTCAGTGGTGCGGTAGGCCAGAGCAGGGAGCGGCGATCCGGACGTCCGTCCGTCAGTCAGACGAACGGGTTCTCGGTGGGGCGGTCGGTGCCCGTCGCGGCGGCCAGCAGCTCGGGCAAGTCGGTGGGCCCGCAGGGGCGCTGGTCGATCCACCAGCTGGCCCCGGTGACGGTGCGGGCTTGGTCCTTGATCTGCTCCCACTCAGGTTCCGGCATGCCGCGGTCCAGGACGAGCGCCGTGTTAGGAAGCGGAGAGCACCTGGTGGCGGCAGCGGACGCCCCAGGCGATGCCCTTCTCGGTCGAGTCGTCGCCTTCCTTCGCCGCGCGCTTCGCCGCGCGCCAGCACTCGGTGCACTCCTGCGTGGCCAGCCACTCGGCGAAGCCGGCGCGGCGGCCGGTCGGGCGGTCGTCGAGGTCCCGTTCCGCGGTGTGCCCGCACGAGTGGGTGATCTGCCAGATCTTCTTCACGGCCATATGTGCTCTGCTCCTTGGCAGATGGGGTGGGTGGTCAGTGGTGCCGCTGGCCGCGGATGGGCGGCGCCGTGGGCAGGGCGGGCCGGCGCTCGTACTCGGCGCGCAGCTGGGCGAGCCGCTCCTGGGCGCCGGGAAACACGTGGGCCCGGGCGCGTTCGCGGGTGTCGGCCGGGGTGGGCGGTGTGCCGGTCGGCGAGGTCACCGCGCATCGCCCGGACCTCCTGCACATAGCCCTCGGCCGTGGTCGCGATGTAGCGAAGGCGCGCCGCGTAGTGTGGATCGGACGCGCCGCCCAGTCCCTCGCGCCAGGAGGCCGTCTCCTGGAGGAGGCCGACGAACCTGGTCGAGGACCCCGTCATCGGGTGCGGTCAGCTCGTTCAGGGCATCGACGGCATGGCGTGCCTGGCCCCCGTGATGGCCTTGGTGACCTGGGCCAGCGACCGCGATGGGGGAAGTGCCGGTGCCGCGTGGACGGAGCGGACCCGGCCCGGTGAGCCGGGCGACGGGGCCCCCGACCCGGTCGATCAGGACCCGGTCGATCAGGAATCGATCGATCAGGAACCGAGAAGCCGCGCGGAGGCCCGCGACGTAGCGTGAACACGTCGCCGGGAGATCCGGCACCCGGTGATCGACAGCCGGGCAACGTCATCAGGAGGACCCATGTCGTACGCCGTCGACTTCAAGAACGTGTCCACCGTCGGCCTGGAGTCGTCGCCGGTGGCGGAGGCGCTCGCCGGGCTGCGGGCCAACGAGGCGCGGTACTTCAAGAACAAGTACGACCACGAGTTCACCGTCCTGCCCGCCGACGAGGCGCCGGACGTGCTCGGCCTGGTGAACCGCATCCTGTCCGAGGAGCGTGACATCGTCATCGGCTCCCGGCCGCTGGAGGTGACCTCCTTCGAGGCGGGCGGTATCCGGATGATGTACGTGTTCTACGAGTCCGGCCTGTCGATCAACGTGATGTACGGGATCGAGGACGGCGGGAAGCGCGCGGTGGGGTTCAAGCTGTCGGAGGGCATGGACGTCCCCGAGGAGCTCGCGTCGAAGGTCAAGTTCGCGCGCCAGAAGTCGAAGCTGGCCGGCGAGATCCGCGGCTCCTTCTTCGTGATCAAGGGCGAGTACTGAGCCTCCACCGGTGCTCCGGGGCCCGCTGCTCGCCGCGGTGACCGTCTCCTGCTACCGCCGCCGGCACCGCCGGCCGGGTGACCCCGCGGTGTTCCGTACGGGCGGGGCCTGACGGGGCGTCGGACAATTCGGATACGATCCGCCCTCCACAGAATGGACCGTATCCCCATGACCCGCCCCTCCAGACGCCTCTGGGGCGTTCTCCTGGCCCTGCTCACGGGCCTCCTGACGCTGTGCGCCCAGCCACAACTCGCGGGCGTCGCCCCCGTCGCCGCCGTCTCCGGTGTCCACCGGCAGGCGGACACGATCCAGCTCAATCCGGCCGCCCAGCAGGTGGTGGTCGGCCAGACCGCCACCGTCACGGCCGTCGTCACCGCGGCCGGCAGCCCCCAGACCGGGGTTTCGGTGAGCTTCCAGGTGACCGGTGGTCCGAACAGCGGACGAACCGGTACCGCGACGACCGACGGCAACGGCAACGCCGTCTTCATGTACTCCGGCACCGTGGCCGGTACCGACAGGGTGCAGGCCACCGTCGGCACCGACACCTCGAACCCGGCCTCGATCGAGTGGGACACGACGCAGGTGGGCCTCAATCCGGGCACCCAGTCCCTGGTGGTGGGGTCGACGGCCACGGTGAAGGCGACCGTCGGCCTGCAGGGCAACCCGGTGTCCGGTGTGACCGTGACCTTCTCCCTCGCCGGGCCCAACGGGCCGGCCTCGATGCAGGCGACGACCGACGCCACCGGTTCGGCCACGTTCACCTACACCGGCGCCGTCCCCGGCACCGACACCGTGCAGGCCTCGATCACCGACCCGGTGGGGCACACCCAGACCTCGAACCCGGCCACGGTGCAGTGGAGCACGCTGGTGGTCACGCTCGCCCCGGGCGACCAGAGCGTGACCCTCGGCGGCACGGCGAGCGTCAAGGCCACCGTCACCCTCAACGGGAACTTCCAGTCGAACGTCCCCGTCTCGTTCACCGCCACCGGGGTCAGCGGCACGGTGACCGGCTCGGGCGTCACCGACGTCAACGGCGGTGCCACCTTCGCCTACAGCGACACCGGCACGACGGCCGGCCACGACTCGGTCCAGGCCTCCGTCCAGGACCCGGCCAACCGCACCCAGACCTCCAACCCGGTCGGCGTCGAGTGGACCGCCCCGGCTCCGGAACCGGTGGTGTTCCTGGCACCGATCACCCAGTCGGTGGAGGTTGGCGGCACCGCGACCGTCGACGCGACCGTCACCCTGAACGGAGCGCCGGTCGTCAACGGCTCGATCACCTTCCTGGTGAACGGCTCGCCCTTCGGGCCCTCGACGACCACGGACGCGAACGGCCACGCCACGTTCACCTACACCAGCAACACGGTGGGCCCGGACGCCGTCACCGCCACCGTCCCGGGCTCCTCGAACAACCTGGTCACCTCCAACCGCGTCACCGTGCGCTGGACCGCGGTGCCGGTGGTGGCGCTGGTCCCGGCCTCCCAGTCCCACGTGGTGGGCCAGTCGGCGGGCCTCACCGCCACCGTCACCGTGAGCGGCGCGGCGGTGCCGAACACGACGGTCACGTTCCTGGTCACCTCGGGGCCGAACGCGGGCGTCACCGCGTCGGTCGCGACGGACGCCTCGGGCAACGCGCCGTTCTCCTACACCGGGACCGGGGCCGGTACGGACGCCGTCCAGGCCGCGGTGGTGGACCCGGTGAACCACACCGACTACTCCAATGTCGTCCAGGTCGTCTGGGCCGCCGACCAGGGGATCACCGCGACCGGCACCACGCTGAACGAGCGGCGCCACAGGCCCTTCACGGCCGGCGTCGCCACCTTCACCGATCCGGACGTCGGCGCCACGGCCGCCGAGTACACGGCGACCATCGACTGGGGTGACGGGACGACCGGCACCGGCACCGTCACCGGCGGCACCGGCGGCCCCTTCACCGTGACCGGTACCCACACCTACCGCAGCCGCCGGGCCTTCACCGTGACGGTGACCATCACGGACCGGGACAACGGCGCCAACACCGCGAGGGTGACCACGACGATCCACGTTCGCTGACGGGTCCTTCGGGTCTCTCTGGTCCTTCAGGTCTCCCGGGTCCTTCAACCGGCCAGGAAGGACGACACCTCGGCGAACGACACGGCCGTGTCGGGCTGGAGGCGCGTGGTCTCCCCGCGGAAATTGCGCACCTCCAGCCAGCTCTGCGGCGATGCACCCAGCAGGGCGTCCATGAGCTTCCGCACGTCGGCCGACCGGTAGACCATGAACTTCTTCGCCGGTCGGTAGTACGACGGCTGGATGTCGAAGCGCAGGTCAACGGCCGGGTACGGCGACCGTCCCCAGTCGGCGTAGGGCAGTGAGGCGTGACCGTGAATGCGGGCGTCGACCAGCACCTCCGGGTCGTCGTCCCCGATCTCGCAGTCGAAGACGGGGACGGCGGTCGCCACCCGCGCGGCCGCCCCCGGGGTGGCGGCGCAGGCCCGGCCCAGTGCCGGCGAGCAGAACAGTGCGTGGTCGAATGACCCAACCGGGCCCGGCAACGGCACCTTGTGGTGGGACCGGCCGTCGAAGGCGAGGTCACGCCGGGGGGAGAGGAACTCCAGGAACGCCGCGACGGTCTCGTCCCGGTGGCCGGCCGCGCGCACCGCGAAGCGGACCGCGCCGCGTCCCTGGTCGCGCAGGACGTAGTACTCGTAGAAGCCCATGGGGTGGTCGGGTGAGTGCTCGCAGCGGTAGACGTCGTCGAAGCCGTCGACCGGTACGTACCGGACTTCCGGGGCGTACGGCCCGACAGCCCTGGCCAGGACGTCCAGCACCGGTGTCCCGGCCTCGGCTTCCGCCGGATCGTGGGGCGGGTCCACCTCGGCGAAGCCCTTGCGGAGACGGTCGTTGACCTTGCGTGCGGCGTGGCGCCGCGCCTGCTCCTCGTCGTCGAGCGTCATCGTGCTCGCCTTGCCCGGGGTGCGGTCGGATCCCCACCTGAGGAAGCAGCGGATCCCCTCCCGGCGAATCTCCCAGTAGTCGAGCCTTCCCGCCTCTTGCCGCTCGAACCGCCGCCATGTGGTCATCCGGCCTCCTCCACGTCCCACGGCCCGACGCCGTCGGCGCTGTCGAGTACGGATTCAGAGGCGATCAGCTCGATGACCGCCGCGCGGTCCCGGGCCTCGGACGCGCGGAGCACGAGGCGCTCGGTCCTGATCGGGGCGGGCGGCCAGGCGACGGGGGCAGGATCGGTCATGGCGGGCAACCTATCGCAGGCCGTCCGCCGAGCAGGAGCCTCACATGATGGTGGACCAGGCACGATGTGTCGGTGCCGTCCGTCATGCTCTCACCGTGACGACCCTGAACGACGGCGCCCAGCGCCACGGCCGCCCGGCCCGGCCCGACCTGTCCGATGCGCTCGCGGTGATCCGGGACACCGACTGGGCCGCGCTCCAGCACGCCTACGGGCCGGCGGGGGACACGCCCGCGCGCCTGTTGCAGCTCCTCGACCCGGAGCCCGAGACCCAGGCCGAGGCCCTGGGGATGCTCGACATGTCGGTGCTCCATCAGGGGTCCCTCTACAGCTCGACCGCACCGGCCGCGCTGTTCGTCGCCGCGATCCTCGCGGATCCCCGCACGACGGCCCGGCACGAGAGCCACTTCCCCTGGGACGAGCGCAGCCGCCCGCTGCGCGCCGCGCTCGTCGACTGGCTGGGCCAGGTCGCGGAGTCGGCGGGCTGGGGGGAGTTCGCGGAGGACGACGAACCGGACGCGGAAGAAGCGGAAGAAGTCGAAGAAGTCGAAGAAGTCGAAGCAGACGAAGCAGACGAAGACGAAGATGAAGAAGATGCGGAGGACCGGGCAGCCACTGCGGCCTGTCGTGCGATCCGGCCCACGCTGTACGCGGCGGTCGTTCCCCACCTCACCGCCCCGGACCCGGCCGTTCGTGAGGCCGCCCTCGGCGCCGCCGGGCACCTCCTGAACGCCCCCGAACTCGTCGACCGCGTACCGGAGGCAGCGCAGCACCTCCGCCGGCTCCTCGCGGACAGCGCCGACCGCCGCGAGCGCGCGGCCGCCGTCCTGACGCTCGGCGCCTGGCACCAGGACACCGCCGAGCTGCTCGACGACGCCGATCCCGCCGTCCGCGCCTGCGCTGCGCTCGCCCCCGTGGCGGCCGCCGACCCCCGTGCCACCCGGGTGCTCCTGGCCGCACTCGAGGACCCGAAGGCCGCCGACGGCTGGTTCCCCGAGCCGCTGCCGCAGTTCGACGGCTGGTTCCGCTTCACGCTGCTGGCCGCGGCGATCGACCTGGTCGACGATTTCGCCGAGCTGCTCCCGGCGGCGCTGGCGCTGGTCCCGCTCGCCGACGACTTCACGGTGGAACGGGACTGGGGCCCGCTGCTCGTGAAGGCCCTGCCGAACGGATTCCCCGCCGACGCCGAACCGACCGCCGCCCAGCGTGCGTTCCTGCGGGCCGTCGCCGCCAACGACGGCTGCTGGGGCACCATCGGCAACAAGATCATCTGGCTCCGCAGGGTCGGGCTGCCGGAGGACCGCGCCGAGTTCCGGCGGTTGGTGGGCTGACGGCGGTCCCGAAGGTGTGTCAGTGGGGGATGGTAGGAAGGGGGAATGATCAGCAGTGCGGAGGTCGGGGTCGTCGCCCGTAACCTGGCGGACGCGGGCAGCGGCCTGCGGTGGAGCGGCGAGGGCCTGCGCGAACTCGTCGGCCGGCTCGGCTGGGAGTGGGCGGACGGGTCGGACGGCCGCGTCCGCCTCGTGACCGCGCTGCCGGGCGGTGACGCGACGCTCGTGCCGGTCGACGCGCGGGCCCGCCCGTGGGCCCGGTCCCAGGAGTACCTGGAGCTGGTGGTCCCGGTCAGCCGTCCGGCCGCTGAAGTGCACGCGCAGGTCGAGGAGTTCCGACGGGTCGCCGATGCACTCCGGCAGGAGCTCGGGAACGCGACCTACATCGGCGGCAACGGCCGGAACAGCCCGACCGGTCATCGGCTCGCTCCCTCCTGGGGCAGGCCGTTCCTCCGGTGGCGCAGGGGGGCGACGAGCCTCGAACTCCGCGCGGGCGGAGCCGGGCCCGAACTCGTCCTGCAGGCGAGCGCCGTGTGGGAGTCCTGGTACCAGCAGGGCGGCGACGGATACGTCGGGGTCCTCCAGGGCGCCGGACTCGAACTGGACCACCCCCGCCGGGAGTACGCGGGCGAGTGGGACGAACTGGCCCTCGGCGGATTCCTGCAGATGCTGCCCGCCGAGGTCAGGGCCACCGGCCTGGCGCAGAGCATGCCCCTGTACGGGTGCTCGATCGGCGACGGCCCCCTGCTCTTCGCCATCGACTGCAGGGACGGCCGCCTGCTCATCGGGTACACCGAAGCCGGTGTCGCCGAGGCCGCCCGGGGCGAGCGGGCCGCCAGCCTCGGGTGGACCCCGATCGAGGAGACGCTCCCGTCCGACCACCCGCTGCGCCCGCAGTTCGGGTGCACGCCGTGGCTGATCGACGCCGGCGGCCCGGGCGGGGTCGACGGTGCCGTGACGGACGTGATCGTGCGTACCGCCCGTGCGGCCGGCGTCGCGTCCGCCTCCGGACTCCGCATCGGAGGCGAGGCGGAGCACGTCGTCATCGAGGGCACGACGGGGCACACGCGGTACCACATCGGGTTTCCGGGGCTCCGCATGCGTACCTGCTGACGGGGGCGGGCGCGACGAAGCTCCAGGCCGTCAGCAGCTTCCGCCCGCTCGGACCGGGACCAGGCCGACGAGGTAGGCGTCGACCGCGTCGGTGACGCAGGCGTTGCCGCGGCCGTAAGCGGTGTGCCCGGGGCCCCGGTAGGTGAGGAGCATGCCGCCGGGCAGCTGGGCGGCGAGGGCCTGGGCCTCCTCGTACGTCGTGGCCGGGTCGCCGGTGGTGCCGACCACGAGGACGGGCGGCAGTCCGGCGGGGGTGGCGCGGTGGGGCTTGAGCGGGCCTGCGGGCCAGGTGCGGCAGGTGAGGGTGGAGAGGACGCTGCCGGCGCCGAACACGCCCGCCTCCCGGTGGGCGCGGTCGAGCAGGTCCCAGTACGCCTGCGGGTCCGCGGGGTAGGGGGTGTCGAGGCAGTTGACGGCGGTGAGGGCGGCGTCGGAGTTGTCGGGAGCCTGGTCGCCGCCGGTCTCCGGGCCGTCGTCGTGGTGGCCGGGGTCCGGCTCGGCGAGGGCGATCAGCTTCGCGGCGTTGCCGCGCCGGGCGGCGCCGAGGGCCTCGGACAGCGGCTGCCACTGGGAGTCCGGCGAGTACATCGACGTGGTGATGGCGGTGTGCAGGGTGTTCTGGTCGAGGCGCCGCTCCGGGCCCGTGGCCGGCCCGGAGTCGCGGGCGGCCGTCTCGTACAGGTCGGTGATCAGGGCACGGATGCCGTCGGGCGTGCCGGCGGGGCAGGCCTGGCCGACGACCGCCGCGCAGCGGTCGGCGTAGTCGTCGACGGCCCGCTGGAAGCCCTTCGCCTGGCGCAGGGCCAGCCCGGCCCAGTCGAGCGACGGGTCGACGGCGCCGTCGAGGACCATGGCCCGCACCCGGTGGGGGAACTGCTCGCCGTAGACGGTGCCCAGGTAGGTGCCGTAGGACCAGCCGAGGTACGTGAGCTTGTCGTCGCCGAGGACCGCGCGCAGGACGTCGAGGTCGCGTGCTGCGTCGAGGGTGCCCACGTGGGGGAGGATTCCGGCGCTGCGGGCCTTGCACGCGGCGGCCTCGCGGTCGGCGTCGGCGAGCGCCGCGGCACGCTCGGCGGGGGTCCGAGGGTAGAGCGGTGCGGGCGTCCCGGAGGCGGTCGGGCCTGGGTTCGCAGGTTCGTCGGGCGGTGTGCAGTCCAGGGCGGGCTTGCTGCCCGCGACGCCGCGCGGGTCGAAGCCGACGATGTCGAAGCGCGCCCTGGCCTGCTTGCCGAAGGAGTCGAGGCCGCCGGACTTCAGGGTCTCGACCCCGGAGCCGCCGGGCCCGCCCGGGTTGAAGACCAGCGACCCGATCCGCCGGGCGGGGTCGTCCGCGGGGTGCTTGACCAGCGGCAGGGTGAAGGTCTGCCCGCTGCCCGGCTGTGCGTAGTCGAGGGGAACGGTCAGCGCGGCGCACTGCAGGCCGTCACCGCAGGGGCTCCAGCGGGCCTGCTGGCCGTAGTAGCCGGCGAGGTCCGGCCGGACGGCGGGCTCGGTGGTGGCGGGCATGGCCGCCGCCGCCGCGGGTGGGGCGGGCGGGACGGCAGGCCCCACACAGCCGGCGAGTGCCGCCGTGCCCAGCAGGGCCAGCGCGGCGACGACCCGGCGCGGGACGGCCGCTGGCCGGGGACCACGTCCGCCATGGGCAAGGTGTTGCACTGTGCCTGCTCCGCTCTCTTCGGGTGTCGTCCCACTGCGACGGTTTCGGCAGTCTCGGTGGCGGACCCTGAGGATTCGGTGAGGTCGCGTGGTGCCCCGAACACGGCGAGGCCGCGCCGACGCCCGCGCACGTGTGCGGGGCCGTCCGGGGTGCAGCCGCTGCCGGGGAACCGGCCCATCGGCTGAGGGCTGGATCAGCGCCGCGGCAGGGGTGAGTCCGACGCCGGGCACGAGCCGGTGGGTGCCAGGACGGGGCGGTGGGCCGTCATCGGCGTCGCCCGGAAGCTGCTCGCCCGGCCGAGCAGCGTGAGGGCCTCCTCGGAGGAGGAGCCGGCGGCCGCGGTGCACACGACGAGCACCTGGTCCGGTGAGCGGGTGATCGACAGGATCTGCTGCGTCACCGTCGGCCAACTCTGGCTTCTGCGAGGATCCGGCGCGGTCCCGTGCCACCCGGCACGAGCTGCTCGGCCGCACCGCCGACCACCGCGCGCTCCTCTTCCCGGCCCACTTCGGCGGCCGGGGTGCCGTACGAGTCGTACGCGAGGGTGCGAAGTTCGCGGTCAGGGAATGGGCGGACCTCGCCTACCTGTCCTGACCTCGCCTACCTGTCGCTCGGTGTCCTGAGCGGTTCGGTCGGGCGACCGGCCTGACCGGAGCTGCGGACCCCTTCTTTCCCCGAACTGGTCCCTCGGCGAGACATGAATGGTCAAATCGTCTTCAAGGAAAGACAATTGACTGGTCTTCATGGAGGTCGAGTGGAAGCGAACGCGGCTACCGGCGGCGAGATCGAGGTCCGGACGGTCGTGCGCGACGTGGTGGCCGAGGTCGCGCCGGAGGAACTCCCGATCCTCGCGGGCCTGGCCGGCTTCGACGACGACACGGTGGTGGCGCGGTTCGGCCGGAGGGCGCGGGACGAGCCGCTGGGATTCGGCCTGGACGAGCTCGCGGTCCTGGTCACGCCGACGGTGTGGCTCGCGGTGGACCAGGCGGCCCGTCGATTCGGGACCGCGGCCGCCGACGGGGCGGCCGGCGGCCTCAAGGCGGCCGTGCGCCGGATCGCCCGCCGGAAGAAGGCACCGGTGGTGGTACCCGCCCTCACCCCCGAACAGTTGGCCGAGGTCCGTCGACAGGTCCTGGAGTCGGCCGTTCGACTGGGCTTCAAGGAACAGCGCGCGATGGTGATCGCCGACAGCGTGGTGGCCCGCCTGGCGCTGGCGGCCACCAGTGAACCGGACCGGGAGAGCGCTCATGACGACGACTCGGACGATCCGGGCGACCCGGACCACGGCGACGCACCGTCCCCGGCCTAGGAGGCGACGCCGATGAGGGCGCAGCCGCGCTTCGACGAGCGGGCGGTAGGCGCGGGGACCACCATGCGCTTCGTGCTGCTGGTGGCGCTCCTGGTGGTGAGTAGCGGGTCGATGCTGACGCAGGTCATCTACCTGCGTGCCATCTCGCCGAGTCAGCACGGCGCGGGCTGTCTGCTCGCGGCGGGGGGCGACCCGTACGACACTCCGGATTCGGTTCTCCTCATGACGGGGCTCGACCAGCCTGCCGCGTACGAGGCCTGTGTCGCCCGCTACGAGCCGAGGCCGGCGTGGTGGCTGGCTCCGGCCGGGGCGGTGCTGCTGACGGCCGTGGCCGCCGTGCTGTTCCTGCTCCTGCCCCGCTGGAAGGCCCGGAGTGCCCGGTGCGTTCCGCTGGCCGTGATGGATGCGGACGGAGCGATCGCGCGGGAACTGGCGGTCCTGGCAGCCTCGGCCGGTCTGGCCCGGATGCCCCGGGTCGTCGTCGATCCGACGGCGGTGGCCTCCGGCAGCGCCGTGGTGTTCGGCTGGAACGGGCGGCCCACGATCCGGTTGGCCGGCGGCTTGCTGTCCCGGCGGATCGCGGAGCCCGATCGCTTCCGTGCCGTCCTGCTCCATGAGTTGGCGCACGTCCGCAACGGTGACGTCACGCTGACCTATGCCACGATCGCGCTGTGGCGGGTGTACGTCCTGCTCGTGATGCTTCCCTACACGGCATGGTTCCTCGCGGATCTGCCGGCCTTGGTGCGGGCCGTCGACTGGCCGCAGCAGGTACCCGGTGTGGTCCGCAGCGTCACGCTCTCGGTGGCCATGGCCGTGCTGGTCTACCTCGCGCGGTCGGACGTGCTGCGCAGCCGGGAGATCCACGCCGACCTCACCGCGGTGCGCTGGGGGGCGCCTCCGCACGGCTGGGCGGGCGAGACGACGGCTCCGGTCGGCGGAGCGTTCCGCCGTGCCGCCGGATCCTTCGCCGAACTCTGGCGTGCCCACCCGCGCTTCGACGTGCGGCGGCACTCCCTGACGGACCCGGAAGCGCTCTTCGACCTGCGGGCGCTGCCGATGTTCCTGACCGGCGCCGCGGCCGCGCTCTTCGGCACACAGGTGGACGGCTACCTGGTCTCTCATGGGCTGGACGGTGTGTGGTTCCAGCAGGCGGCGGAGGTGGTGGCCGCCGGGTTCGTCACCGGGGTGGCCGCGGTGGCGATCTGGCGTGCCGTGCTCTACGCCGTGGCGACCGGACGCCGCCCGCCCTCCGGCGTGCGCTCGGGCCTGTTCCTCGGGGTGGGGATGGCCGCCGCCGAGGCCGTCGCCGGGGGACTCACCGTCGGTCACTGGGCGCCCGAACGGCCGTGGACCCTGGTTCTGATCATCCTCGCCGGCGCCGTGTACGGGTGCTGGACGGCCCAGTGCGCGCTGCTCTGGAGCAGGGTCTGGACGGGCCGCTCCATTGTCCCGGCGATGCTGGTCTGCCTGGCGGCCGGTTGTGCCGCGATGTCCTGTTGGTTCGTCTGGTGGCACCGGGAAGGAGCGACGATCGCCCTCGGGGCGGCCTTCAACCCGGGCAGCGCGTACCGGCTCTTCCCGGTTGCGGACGTCAGCCGCTCGACGAGCGCCGCGCTGGTGGCCACGATGCAGACGGTGGCGGACCCGCCGCTCGCCCTCTTCGCACTCCTCGGCCTGTGGGTGGTGCCCCTGCTGGCCTGGGTCGTTCGCCCACCGGCCGGGGTCCCCGGCTGGCTGGCCGCCGCCGTACCGGGTGATCGGCTCGCCGGCGTTGCCGCCGGGCCGCGGAAACCCCTGCCGCAGCTGCGACGGCTGCTGATCGCCGTGTTGGGCGGAGGGTTGACCGGTTGGGCCGGCCTCATCGCCGCGACCGCCTGGCTGCACACCCGGATGCCCGAATACGAGCACCGCGTGCTCCTCTCCATCATGACCTACCTGGTGCTCTGGGCGGCTTCCCTGGTGCTGGCGGCGGCGGTTGCGGCCGGTGTCGCGAGCGCGGTGAGCCGCCGGTACCGACTGCTCGTGGCAGTCATCACGGCCGAGCTCGCGGCGCTCCTCGCGGCTGCGGCGACCTTCCTCACAGAGTCGTTCGGCGGGTGCGTCGAAGCGCTGAGGACGTTCTATCCGTCGTGCAGTTGGCACCCGGGCGGGACGTGGGACCTGCTCTCCCTCATCCTGGGGCCCGTTCTCGTCCTCGGCGGTGCGGCGGCGCCGGTGGCCGCATCCGTGGTCTGGGCCGTCCGCCGACTACGGCCTGCCGCAAGGGAGACCGCACCCGCCGTCACCCGGGCGGCCCGGGCCGGTCGCCGCCTCCTCACCGTACGTCGCATGGGCGTGGGCCTCGCGTGCGCCGTCGCGGTGGCGGTGAGCAGCGTGCTCTGGAGCGCGCCGTCCCAGGGCGACTCCTCCGCGGACCGGACTCCGCCGTCGGTCGACCAGGCGCCACCGGCTCCGCGCACCAGGGCCTTCCAGGTGGTGGCCTGGTGGACCCACGGCGGAGAAGAGCTGTCGAGGCGGTACATGGCCGTCACCCGGGACTTCGGAGCCCTGCTGGAGAACGGGCACGGAGCCGTCGAGGGCTCCGCGGTCCGGCCGCACTGCGAGAGGATCAGGACCGTCGCCACGGACGCGGCCGCGTACTTCCGGGTTCCCGAGCCCCAGGCGCAACTCCACTGGCAGGAGTTCGTCGCCCACCTGACGAAGAGCGGCCAGGACTGCGACGGCGCCGTTCGTGACAACGACGGCGACCTGTTGATGTCGGCGCTGAAGGAAGCCGCCACGGCGGGTGAACACGCCAACCAGGTGGGGCGCCGGATCATCGCCGTCGGAAAGGAAGGCGGTCTCTGACGAGCCTGGACGTCCTTGCGTCACGGTGATCCTCCAGGATCCTCCAGCCGTCGCCACGGGCCCCGGCGTGACGTGCACGCCGGGGCCCGCCAGGGTGCTGCCGTCGGCGGCCGGCGGAGCCGATGGGGTGGTCGATCGTCCGCTGAGCGTGAACGCGGCGGCATGTCGGGTCGGTGAGCGCGCGCGGGCTGGTGTCCTTGGCGGGCGGATTCGGCGCGGTGCCGGACGGCGCTTTCGGGACAGGAGACCACGGTGATCGTGCGCATCATGGGCGAGGGGCAAGTGCGGCTGGCCGACTCCCACTTCGCCGAGCTGAACGCGCTCGACGACGAGTTGCTCGAGGAGATGGAGAGCGGCGACGAGGAGGGCTTCCGGCGGACCCTGGGGGCGCTCCTGGAAGCGGTACGGCGCCTCGGCACCGCGTTGCCCGACGACGCTCTGGAGCCCTCCGAGCTGATCCTGCCGCCCCCGGACGCCTCCCTTGAGGAGGTCCGCGAGATGCTCGGCGACGAGGGCCTCATCCCGGGCTTCACGGCCGGGGGCTCCGGGGTC
>NZ_JBHWGV010000084.1:0-2075 GCF_042732955.1 Kitasatospora sp. NPDC059747
GCAAGAGCAACCTCCTGCGCACCCTGATCACCGGCCTCGCCCTCACCCACACCCCGCGCGAGGTCCAGTTCTACTGCCTCGACTTCGGCGGCGGCGGCCTCTCCGCCCTGCGCGGCCTCCCGCACGTCGGCGGCGTCACCGGCCGGCACGACCCCGAGCGCGTCGGCCGCACGATCGCCGAGATCAACGGCATCATCGCGCGCCGCGAACAGAGCTTCGCCCGGCTCGGCATCGACTCCGCCGCCGCCTTCCGGCGCCGCCGCGCGGCGGGCGACCCCGAACTGGCCGACGACCTCCACGGTGACGTCTTCCTCGTCGTCGACGGCTGGAACACGCTGCGCCAGGAGTTCGGGGAGCTCGTCCAGGTCCTCGGCCTGATCGCCGGACGCGGCCTCAACTACGGCGTCCACCTGGTCATCACCGCGACCCGGTGGGCCGAGGTCACCAGCGCCCTGCGGGACCAGCTCGGCACCAAGTTCGAGCTCCGGCTCGGCGACTCCGTCGACTCCATGATCAACATGCGGGCCGCCGCCACCGTCCCCAAGGTCCCCGGCCGCGGCCTCACCGACGACCAGCTCCACTTCCTCACCGCCCTGCCCCGCATCGACGGCACCGGCGACGCGGACGACCTCGCCGACGGCGTCGCCGACCTCGCCGAAGCCGTCAACGACCACTGGACCGGCCCCCGCGCCCCCCAGGTCCGCACACTTCCGCTGATGCTGGAGGCCGCCGCACTCCCCGCCCCCGAAGGCCGGCTGCGGATCGCCCTCGGCCTGGAGGACCGCGAAGTCTCCCCGCTCTGGCACGACTTCGAGGAATCACCCCACCTCGTCGTCGTCGGCGACAGCGAGACCGGCAAGACCAACCTGCTGCGCCACCTCGTCAACGGCATCACCACGGCCTACACCCCGGCCGAGGCCCGCATCATGCTGATCGACTTCCGGCGCGGCCTGTTCGACCTCGTCCCCGAGGAGTACCGCCTCGGCTACGCCGTCGCCGTCGACGTCCTCAAGCAGATCGTCCAGGGCGCTGCCCGCGCCATGGAGGGCCGCGTCCCCAGCGAGGACATCACCCCCGCCCGCCTCAAGCTCCGCGACTGGTGGACCGGCCCCGAACTCTTCATCCTCGTCGACGACTACGACCTCATCTCGGCCCCGCTCACCGGCCACCCCTTCACCCCGCTCCTCGACCACCTCGCCCAGGGCACCGAACTCGGCCTCCACCTGATCGTCGCCCGCAGCGCCAACGGCATTGCCCGCGCCATGAGCGACCCCCTCCTGCGCCGCCTCCTCGACGTCAACACACCCGCCGTCCTCCTGTCCTGCCCGCCCAGCGAGGGCGTGCTCTTCGGCAACGTCAAACCCCGCCAACTCCCGCCCGGCCGGGCCCTGCACATCACCCGGCGCCGGACGGTGCAGCTCCAGACGGCCCTGGCGCAGGAGGGGGCCGGCGGCGAGGGGGTGGCCTGACGGATGGCACGAGCCGGCGGCCAGAAACTGCCAACATCTCGCCACGCGACGCATTGTGAAGCGGTCCCGGTGCGCTTCGGCAAGGTGCCGTCGGGCAGCATGGGGCGATGCACCCGGATCAGCCACTGCCTCGTGAAGTGAAGGTCATCGACACGGCGTCGCTGCTCGGGCTGGAGGCGCGGGCGTGTGAACTCGGCCTCAGCCAGAGGCTGGACCCGCTCTGGGTGAAGGCGAATGCGGCGTCCGACGGAAGCCACTACCTCTGGCCGGCCCTGTGGAACAGCTTGTCCCACCGCCCGGAGGTGCCGCGTCAGCTGCGGTGCGAGCTGTTGATCGCCCTGCGTACGGGAGAGCGGGTGATGAGCCTGCTGGACGTGCTCCCCGACGACTTCGCCCCGCTGCCGAAGGTGACCTCCCGCGACGAGGGCATGCGGATCAGTGAACTGCTGGACCGTTCTCCTACGGTCAGGGAATGGCTGCTGCGAGAGGGCGAGGACCACTCAAACCGGCTGCCGTGACAGACGGCTCGGGCGGACCGGAGACCCTGATCGCTCGTCGGGGTGGGGTTGGGGGGGGGGGGGGGGGGGCGCAGCGGGACAGTAACCC
>NZ_JBHWGV010000084.1:2085-3226 GCF_042732955.1 Kitasatospora sp. NPDC059747
CCGGCGTCCGCGCGGGCGGGGGCCGCCCGCCCCCCGCGCCGGCGGGGGGGGGGCCCCCCCCCCCGGCCCCCCCCCCCCAACCGGGTGAACCAACCGACGGATGCACGCCGTACAGCTGGGCGGGGCACCGACCGGGGTGGATCCCGACAGCCGATCAGGGAGGCCTGCGTCGCTGGTCGCCCCGAACCGGCCGCCGAGGCCTGACCGAACACATCCCTTCTCCACTGGATCCCGGAGCACGCATGCCGTCCACCCCCGCCCGCCCGTCCCGGCCGAAGGGCCTGCACGTCACCATGGCCGCCGTGCTGATCACCGCCGTCACCGCGACCGCAGCCAGCGCCCGCCCGCACCGCACCACCCAGCCCCAGCCGCAGCCCTCCGGGGTCGGGGCGAGCGCCACCCCGGGCGCGGCGGCCGGCCTGAACGACCCCCGCCTGAAGGACATCGCCCAGCAGCTGGTCTCCAGCGCCGAGAACTCCTCGCTGAACTGGAAGGCCCAGTTCGCGTACATCGAGGACATCAAGGACGGCCGCGGCTACACGGGCGGCATCATCGGCTTCTGCTCGGGCACGGGAGACATGCTCGACCTCGTGAAGCACTACGAGCAGCTCAAGCCGGGCAACGTCCTGAGCAAGTACCTCCCGGCGCTGCAGAAGGTGAACGGGTCCGCCTCGCACTCGGGCCTGGACCCGGACTTCGTCTCCGACTGGAAGAAGGCCGCCCAGGACCCGGCGTTCCAGCAGGCGCAGCAGGACGAGCGCGACCGCGTCTACTTCAACCCGGCCGTCATGCAGGCCCAGACCGACGGACTGCGCGCGCTCGGCCAGTTCGCCTACTACGACGCGATCGTCATGCACGGCCCCGGCGACGAGCCGGTCAGCTTCGGCGGCATCCGCGCCGCCGCGATGCGCAAGGCCAAGACACCGGCCCAGGGCGGCGACGAGAAGACCTACCTCGCGGCCTTCCTCGACGCCCGCCGGGCCGCGATGAAGACCGAGGCCGCCCACGACGAGACCGACCGCGTGGACACCGAACAGTTGGTGTTCCTACGCAACGGCAACCTGGACCTCAACACGCCCCTGGTGTGGAAGGTCTACGGCGAGTCGTTCCACATCGATCACTGACGCACGGAACGCCGGTT
>NZ_JBHWGV010000084.1:3236-14512 GCF_042732955.1 Kitasatospora sp. NPDC059747
CTCTCCCCCCCGCCGCGTGGTTGGGTGATGGTGTCGCGGGCTCTCCTCTCACTCACCCCCGCCCCCCCCCCGCGGGCGGGCGCCCCCCCCCCCCCCCCCCCCCCCCCTCTCGTTGCCGTCAGCCGATCACCAGGACGCGGCCTCCACCCCAGCCGGTCCGGCCCCGAACACCGGGTCGGAGCTCGTCCGGATCAGCGGCGTCGCAGCCGGAGCGATCATCCGTGTCGCCGCGGGATCTTCCTGAACCTCGGTGCCGAGCGCATCCAGTCGCAGGACGAGGTTGCGCGGCACGGCCGGCCGCGGGTGCCCCGGCCAGTAGCAGTCCGTCGCCCGGACCTCGCGGCTGCGCCGCCCGCCTGTGGTAGTCACGGGCCCCGGCGTCACCTCGACGTCCGGGCGCCACCCGCGCCCCGGCCACAGGTGTTCCAGGCACAGCTGCCAGGTGTCCGCGTTGACGACGAGGGACTCCCCCACCACGCCGGCCAGCACGAGGGTGCCGTACGGGGTGCGGACCACGGCCCGCTGGTCGAAGTCGGCGTCCTTCCCGACGACCGTGATCCGCCAGGCTCCGTCGACGAACACCCTGCCGTCAGGCCTTGCGGCGGGCGGCGACCTTGCGGCCCGCCACGATGAGGCCCGCGCCGGCGGCCAGGGTGGCGGCACCGGCCACGGCGAGGGTCGTGTTGCCGCCGCCACCGGTCTGGGCGAGGGCGGGCGCGGCACTCGCGGAGGCGGACGGGGTGCCGGAGGGCAGGACCGCGGCTGCGGACGGGGTCCCGCTCGGCGTCGGCGTGGCCGTCCGGCTCGGCGTCGGAGCCGGGGTGTGCGTAGCGGGCTGGGTCGGGGTCGGGGGCAGAGTCGGCGTCGGGGTGCCGGACGGGCAGAGCGGCACGTCGGCGATCTTCCTGTCGACGTGGGTGTCCGCCAGGGTGTAGCGCCACTGGTCGCCGTGGCCCGAGTAGCTCACCGTGACCTTGGCGGTGCCGTGGCCGTCGATGGTGCCGTGGTACTCCTCGGTACCGCCGATCAGGCCGAGGGTGTAGTCACCCGCGGACTTGTAGTCGTTGCCGAGCACGAGCTCGACGTGGCCGCCGTCGGGGCGGCAGCCGACGGTCAGGGTGGCGTCGCTCGGCTTCCACGCGTAGGCGGGAACGGTGCCGGCCAGCGCCAGGACGGCGACCGCGCCACCGGTGACCGCGGCCGCGCGGCGTACGTGCTTCATCTGTTGTGCTCCTTGGAGGGTTTCACGGGTCACAGAGGGCCGCCCCGCGCGCCCGGCGAAGGGGGAGAGGACGCGGACGCGCGGAGCGGCGAGCCCGGCCGGCCGTCGGCGGCACGTGGCGGCGTACCCCAGGGGACGGCGACGCACCGGACTCTCCCCACCTTGAACGGCCAGCGCCCCGCCCCCGGTTCACCGCCAACAGGAATCCCTCGCTCGAACAACGCCGACCTCGCCGGAGCGAGGTCATGTCAGCGTCGAGCCTCACCAGTCGAGATCGCTCTCGACAAAGGTTCTGCCCACGGAGCACAGGCCCGGATCTCCGGTCCCGTTGATGGCGCCGCAGGGTCGAGTGCAGGTTCCAGCCGAACCTGTCATCCGGAGTTACCAGGCCGTGTCTGACAATTCCTGCCGGGCGCGACGCGAATAGTCCGGCATACCCTGGCCCGCCTGCTCAGAGTCCCAGGACCGCGGCCGCTCCAGCGCCTCCCACTCCGGGCGGAGCAGGGAGAGCATCGCGATGTCGTGCCGCCGCCCCCGGTGGAGGCAAGCGGCGCGCCGGATGCCCTCGTGGGTGAAGCCGGCGTGGGCGAGGACGGCGAGCGCCGAGGCGTTGCTGGTATGGGGGAGCGCTTCGATGCGGTGCAGCGGGAGTTCGCCGAACGCGAGGTCGGTCAGAGCGTCCAGGGCGGCGCGCCCGTAGCCGCGGCCGCGGTGGTCCGGATCGACGAGGAGACGGACGGTGGCCGTGCCGTCGGACATGTTCTGCTCGGCCAGGGCTGCCGCGCCGACCGGCGTGCCGTCCGGGAGCAGGATGAGGAAGCCGTCGTGGTCGGCGTCGTCGATGTCGCGTTCGATCTGCTCGCGTACCGCCGAGAGCGGGCGCGGCCAGTGGCCCAGTTCGTGCGCGGCCACCGGTTCGGACCACCATGTGTGCAGTAGCTCGGCATCGTCCACGTCGAGTGGGGCAAGGGCGACTGCCGGGGAGGCGTTCTCGGTGATCATGGGCGGATGCTGGGCCATAACTCGCAATTGATCATGCTTGGGTGGGTCATTGCTCCTCAGCTCGTAGCCATAGGACCAGCGAGGCGATAACGACGCCAGCTCGGTAGCGGGTAGCCAGTTTGCCGAACCTGGTTGCCACCGCGCGGAATTGCTTCAGCTTCGCAAAGCACCGCTCGACAACGTTTCGTTCCTTGTAGGCGGTCTTGTCGAATGCCGGCAAACGGCCGCCCCTAACCGCGCGACGGGCGGTTGGCGATCTGGTCCCGGCGCTCCGGAATGGTCGCTTTGATGCCGCGCCGCCGAAGCGGGTGGCGGATCGTACGGGACGAATAGGCTTTGTCCGCCACCACCCGGTCGGGTTTGGTACGCGGGCGGCCGGCTCCGGTCCGCGGGATCCGGATCGCGTCCAGCTCCGCCGGGAACATTGCAGTCCGCCGTGTTCCCCATACTGAGCACGATCGAGAGCGGCAGACCCCGGGTCGACTGCCACGTGGACCTTGGTCGTCAGCTCACTCCGGGACCGCCCGAGCGCCTCGCGATGCGCGACAGCTGCCGGAATATCCGACGATTCATGAAGCGTTCGCTGGTCGGCGACTGCCGACGTGGCCCGTAGCTCAGGACATCGTCCGGGCTCTCGGCGGCAACGAGCACGGGTTCCGCAGAGTGGCAGCACGACCCGCGGTGCGCGGTCGCGCTGCCCAATGTCGGCGGGGCCCGGTACCGTGCGGTCACGATCAAGGCCCAGGAGGGAACATGACGACTGAGGAAGCACCCATCACAGCCCTGACAGCCGTCATGTCACCGCGCGACGGCGCCGATGAGCAGGTGGACTGGACCGCGGTCGGGCAGGCCTGGGGTGTCGGGTTCCCGTCCGACTACATGGCCTTCATGGCCGTCTACGGAGCCGGCGGCGTCGACGAGTCGGTGGGCATCCACGTCCCCGAGGCGACCACGCAGCCACCCGAGGGGCCGGGCTTCGGCAGCATGGCCGGCGAGACCGCCATCATGCGACGCCTTTGGTCGGACGACGGCGGACCGGCCGGCGTCGACGCGACCCCGGCCTCGGTGATCGCATGGGGCACCAGCAGCGGAGCCGACATGCTCGGCTGGCTCACCACCGGCTCCGACCCCGACACGTGGCCGGTCCTCGTGTGGAAACGGCACGGATCGCCGCAATGGCAGATCCACGACTGCGGCATGACCGAGTTCCCGCGGCGCCTGTTCACCCGGGACTTCGCCGATTGTCCGCTCAGCGACGCCTCCCTGTGGGGCGACCCGTCGCCCCACTTCGTTCACTGGCGCGAGGAACGCCGCCGCTATGAAGCAGGCATCGACCCCTACACCGGACAGCTGCTGCCCTGGCACGGTGCAGACTTCACCTGAAAGACCAGAGGAGGCCGCCGAGGGCGGTGTCGGTGGCGGCTGCGATGATCCACTTCATGAGTGAGACGACCCCCGCCGTGACGTGGACGCATGACCTGGCCATCACCGTCGAGCTGGTACGCACCCTGCACGACCTGCCGTGGGCCGCGGACCGGTCTGCGGTCGAACGGTTGGTGGCCGAGCGCCCCGGCTGGAAGATCCGCCGGGAGATGAACGACCTGCTCGCCGTCGGAATGTTCCCGACCGGCGGGACGGAGCTGTACTTCGACGCCACCGCCCCCAAGCAGGCGCACTACCGGCGGGTCCGGTTGATGCGGCTGCTGGACTTCGCCCCGACGGCAACGCCGCACCAGCGGCAGGCCGCCCTGCGGCAGCTCGCCGAAGCGCTGGGCGCCGTCGGCACGCCGACGCCGGCACCGACGGGAGCCGAGGGCTTCGGGCTGCGCTGGCGCTCGGGAGAACGGGTCATGCTGCTGCAGAGCAACGACCGGTGGGCATGGGTCTCGCTGCACCAGGCGGTCGCCGGCGCGCAGCACGTCGACGAGGACGTCCTCGGACGGATCAGCAAGGACCTCCCGCCGCTGTGGGATGGCGGAGAGCGGGACCAGCGACTGACGCTGCACCGGTTCGCCGAGCCTCCCGCGCTCGAACACCGACGGGACGTCTTCGCCGACGTCTACCGGGCGGTGTGCGGCGTGCTCGGTGACCCGACGCTGTACGGGGGCGGCCCTGACGGGCCCGACGTTCGGTGGCGTGGCAGCGGCGAGGACACCACGCTGCTGCGGCTGCGGGCCGACCGGCGAGAGGTGTGGGTCGAGACCGCTTCGGCGGAAGCGGTCGAGGCGGAGGAACTCGGCACATTCCGGTGGGGCGGCCCGGGCAGTGACGGGAGCAGCGACTTCTCGCGGCTGCCGTACAGCTGGCAGCTGCACCTGTACGGGCCCGGCGAGACCGCCGTCTACCTGCCCGGCGGCCGACTGGCCGGCAACCTGCCGCACCTGAGGGAGGCGCTGGAGCTGCAGTTCGCCGCCTGGATCGAGCAGCTGCCCGTCCAGCGGCCCGGGGAAAAGGTCACGTTCACCATCGCCTCGCGCCGGATCAGCGGCGGAATCTCCTTCACGTACGACACCGATAAGGGGTTCCTGCTCCGCGTCGGTCCCCGGCCCGGGGACCCGCAGGTGGTGGCGGCGGCCATGACCGCCGACGGGTGGCAGCCGTCCGGCAAGCGCTGGAAAGCCGAGTTCCCCGCCCCGACCGCGCGGACCGCCACCGACGTCGCCGCGCTCATCATCGCCGAACTGGCCGCCCGCGGCCTCACCGGCGACCACGGCGAGGTGACCGCCCGCCGGGTCTGCCTCGGACCTGCATGGGGCTTCTTCCTCGCCACGGGGCTGGGGCTGGAGACGAGCTGACGCACCGCCGCCTGGGGCCCGCCCCGGTCGGCTGGAGCACGGCGGGCAGCGGCAGCGAACCGAACCGGGCCAGGGCCTGATCAGCGGCGGTACCCGTACTGTCCTGGCCCGTCGCCACTCCGGTCCCCCGCTCCCTAGAAGATCGCGGACGATGGCACCGGGCGGGCGGGCCTGGCCTCCGGGCACTCGTCCGAGGCGCCTGCCGGAGCAGCGGGGTTCGAAATGCCACGCCGCCCGCCGAGTTGGTAGGTCGGCGGCCGGCGCGCGGTGAGTCGCCGGCGGCGACGAGTGCCTGACGTTGTCGGGGATCTCGCGCCCCTCGAACCGTCCGGGGAGGTCCACCGGCTCCCGCCTCCCGAGATGGTCCCGCCGGATCCGTGTCGGACCCTGTTGTTAGCCTGCGCGGATGGGACTGGACATCACCGTGGTCATGGCCGACTGGAACCGGCTGGCCCGGATACCGGCGGACGAGCGCCTGGACGTGCTGGACGACACCGCGTTCCCCGTCCCCTGGAGCGATCCGGTCCCGGCCGCCCTCGCCGCCGCCCAGCCCGACGGCTGGGTGTGGCCGCCGGAGCCTGCCTGGTGCGCCCGGTACAGCTTCTACGGGACCACCGGCTCCTACAGCTTTCACTGGCACCTGGCCGCCGCCTGGGCGGACATCAGAGGATCGGCGGCCCCCGACCTACGGGCGGCCCTCGACCGCTTCCTCGGCGCCCTGGTCCCCGAGCCCCCGGACGACGGCCCCGCACCGGCCGCCGGCTTCCCCGACGACCCCTCACCCTGGCGCCCGCACGTACTCCTGCTCTGCACCCCGGACGAGATCCCCACCCTCGCCCGCGCCTGGGAGACGGCCGCACCACGGCTGGAGGAACTCCGCGCCCCGTTCGACGCCGAGTGCGCCGGCTATTCCTGTCGGCCCGCCACCTTCGACGCCGCCGCCGCACTCCTGCACGAGTGGGGCACGGTGGTCGCAGGAGCCGAGTCCCGCGGCTGGGGCCTCATCGGCCTCAGGTGAGCTCGCCGTTCAACTGCCCTGGCAGCACCGCGTGGCCGCCTCCGGCTTCAGCGGGCTGCGCCTTGCCTCCGGCGCCGACCCGGACCTCACCCTCCACCGCACGCCGTGAGACCGGAATCCCGCATCGGCCCACTGACAGTGCGCAATTCGGGCGGGCCGGCTACTCGCTGGTGAGGCCGAGCGCGGTTCGGACGGCGGCGGCCTGCGTGTGGCCGCCGTGGCTGCGAACGGCTGCGACGTCCTCTTGTGCGCTCGTGCCGTCGGAGGCGGTCCGCAGTGCCGCCAGCGCCGGCAGCATCTGGAGCAGTTCGGCCTTCAGATCGGCCGCCGGCTGCCGGACCCGGTCGCTCCAGGTGGTTGAATCCAGCGTCGCCACCTCCGCGTTGACGGCGGCCGACAGACGGTCCGCCCAGGGCCATGCGCTCGTCGGGTCGGCGTCCAGGTCCATACTGCGGGGCGCGCCGGCGAGCTCGCCCTCCATGCGGTCGGCAGCCTGGAGGTAGCCGATCTGTTCCGTGGTCAGGGCCGTCTCGTCGCGCCGCAGCGAACCCGTCCGCTCGCCCTCGTCGTCGGCGAACCAGCAGACGATCCTGTGCCCCGAGCTCTCCCAGGACTGCTCGTCGGGCAGGTAGTCGTGCACGCGCACGGAACGCGGCAGGGCCCAGGTGTCCATCGCGCAGGCGTTCCGCTGCGCCTCGCAGGCCTTGGTCGTCTCGCGCTGGAGCGGGTACGGGCCCGGGTAGAACGGGTCGTCCGCGGTCGCCACGGCGAAGACCTCGCCGGAGTGGCGCTCCGCGCAGGACACCGGACGCACACGGGTACGGTCCTTCGCGGTGGCGGCGTCGGGCGTCTCGAAGCAGTCACCGCGCCGGAGGCCGAACTCGCTCACCGTGCCGGAGGGTTCGGCACGGGCGGACCGCACCGGCACCAGGGGGTGCCCGAACGCGCCCAGGGCGGCGGCGACCGCGAAGGACAGTGCCCACAGGGCGGACAGGACGATCCCGGCGACGGCCAGGCCGCGACCACGCTGGTTACGCCGGGGGATGCCGCGCAAAGCCGCGATGCCGAAGGCGAGGCCCGCGACCCAGAGGAAGCAGGCCACCCCGAGAACGCCGGCCACCAGCGAGGTGATCGCGTAACCGCTCCACCCACCGGACGGCACACCCACCGCTGCGGCGCCACCGGCCTGATCCGGACGGCCGTCGTCGGGCTGGTTGTCGGCAATCCGCAAGGCTGGCTCTCCCCCTGATGGATGCCGCCCGCACGTGGCTGATCATGGTGTGTGGCGGCTGCGTGAATATAGCCGATTGCCTCGTGTGACCCGATTGAGGACCTCCATCAGGGGAAAGCCGAAGTGCGGTGCCGTGGTCGGGGTCGTAGCACTCGGCCTCGGTGGCGGCGGTGTGGTCGCGCACGCGCTGCCACTCGGCGCGGACGGCGAACGCGGCCTCGTTCCCGGCGTCGGTGTGCCGGTCGGCGCAGCGTTCCTCGAACCGGGCCTTCTCCAGGGCCTGCCGGATGTTCTCCGGGGTCAGCCCGGCCGCCTGACGGCGAACCCGACCGGGGGCGTCGCCGAGCAGCCCGGGTTCCTGGTCGTCATCCTGGCCGTGGTCTGGGCGGGCAGTGGGGCGGGGTCGACAGCGTCTCCGCCTCGCTTGTGCAGCTGCCAGCCGAGGTCCTCGGCGTTCACTGCAGGTACGGTCTCGATCACGCGGCTCGCCCTGCCGCACAGCATCGACAAACCGCCTTGTCGGTGTCCGCACGATCGACCATGATGCTCCGTCGTGACCTACCTTCTTCTTATCGGCAATCTGCTGGTCATCGCCGTATGCGTGGTGATCCACAGAGTCCACAAGTCCCGGGACTGGCGGCTCAGGGAACTGGCTCCAGCGCAGGTCGACTACGACGCGGCGGCTTACGGGCTCGTCCCGCGCGAGCGGCTCAACCCCCGGCACGCGGGCCCGCCGCAGCCGCCGCACCGCCGTAAGGAGGCGCAGGCGATAGCCGACGCCGCCTGGCGCGGCGACTGGAAGCCAGCCGCCGCGTACGTCGAGGCCGCCGGGCAGGACTGGGACGAGCGCTGGTCGCGCCTGTCGCTGCTGGACTCCATCGCCGACGAGGACGACCGCTGGCTGAAGGCCTGGAGGGCGGCCGACCCGGGCAACTGCGAGGCCGCAACGCTGGAGGCCCACCGGATGGTCCACGCCGCGTGGGCGATCCGCGGCAGCGGATACGCGCCCCAGGTGCCCGACGCGGACATGCGGGCCTTCCGCTCGATGGTGCACTCCGCCCTCAAGGCGGCCCAGAACGCCGCCCAGCTGGACCCGGCCAACCCGGCACCCTGGGCGGTCATGGTCACCGCGGCACGCGGCTGCCAGTACGTGCCGCAACACTTCGCCGAACTGTGGGTCGGGCTGCACCGGCGGGCACCACATCACTACGAGGCCCACGTGCAAGGCCTGCAGTACTGGAGCGCCAAATGGTTCGGCTCGCACGAGCAGATGCTGGGCTTCGCCAGGCACGCGATGGACACCGCCCCGCCCGGCAGCCTCCTGCCAGCCGTCTACCTGCAGGCACTGCGCGAGATGGAGCTGCGCGGGGCGCACAAGGAGCTGCTGTCCGGCAAGGACGCGAAGACCCGGCTGCGACGGGTCGCACAGGCCCTGGCAGAGGTGCGGCCGGACGACGAGCGGCTGCCGGCGCTGCGGCACCTGCTCGCGCACTACGCGTTGAAGGCGAAGCAGTTCGACGTCGCCCTGGAGCAGTTCCGGGCGATCGGCCCGTCGTGCGGCAGCTGGCCCTGGACCAGCGTCCCCGACCCGGTGGCGGCCTTCGACGCCGCCCGCGGCACCGCCGTCCTCCGCTCCCGGGCGCAGCCGCTGCCTCCGGATCTGCGGCCGAAGGCAGCACCGCAGCAGGCCTTGTGACGCGGCGCGGCCGCCCCGGTTCGAGGTCGGCATCCCGGTGCCAGGGTTCGCGCTGCGGGCATCGAGCGTGGCGGCACCTCACGGTGAGGTGATCAGCCGTCAGCTCAGCGTCCCCACTGGCCTGTGCATCTGTCCCCGAGCGCGTCTCGCTCGATGTGACCATGCCTGTCCGCGGGGGCCGGCTGCTACAACTTCAAAGGGAAAGAACATGCACATGCGGCGTACTCCCGGCCGGCTCGCCGCAGCGGCGATCGCCGCCGCAATCCTCAGCGCCTGCGCAGGCGGCAACCCGCCCGCCCCGGACAGTGCCGACGCCACGCCCCAGCACTCCGCACCGGGCGCACCACCGGCGGCGGCCTACGACCCGCCGACCGCGTTCGACCTCACCAAGGGTGTCGCACTGCCCGTCGAGGCAACCCGGGGCAAGGTCACCATGGCCGGCTCCATCGCCAAGCCCCTGCCGCTCACCCTGGACGGACCGACCGCCTACATCGCCGCGACGGACAGCCTGCAGGCGGTGGACCTGGCGACCGGCCGCGTCAAGACGATGATCACCGCCCTGCACCAGGCGCTACGGCCGAGCAATCAGCTCATGGACGGCAACCCTGCCGAGGCGCCGGTGATCGCGAAGGTGGCCGGAAAGCGGCAGGCGATGGCCGCCTTCCTGACGAAGGCCGCAGGACAGGGCACCACCGCGGACCGCCTCGTCGTGGAGCTGGCCACCGTGGACACGGCCACCGGCACCGGCAAGCAGTTCACCCGTCTGCTCGACGGGGCGACCGGCCACGAGGTCCTCGCGCTGGGCGGCGCAGGCGCTGACTGCCGGCACGACGGCCGCTCGGTCACGGTCTGCACTGACGACGGTTCCGTTTTCGCCGTGGACGACAACGCGCAGGTGCTCTGGAAGCTCCCGGACGAGGCGAACCACCGCATCGCCCCCACCGTGACCGCTGTCTGGCACGGACTGGTCTACGGCAGCACCAGCCACGGACCCGTCATCCTCGACACCCGTACCGGCGCGGACCGCCCGGCCACCCCCGGCATCGCCCCCGCCGCCGTCGACGCCTACGCCGGCCTCGCACTCAAGAATGACGCCAACATCCTGGTCGCCTATCCCGCGGCGGGATGAGCGGCGAGGCCTCCCGTCCTGTCCTGATCCCTCGCTCTGGGCGGCGCGGACTGCGGCGAGGCGGTGGGGCCGACGTGCGCGGCGGCCGTGATGACGACCCGTCGCGCACCAACCGGGCGCAGGCACCGCTCGCCAGCACGGCGCAGCGGGAGTCTTTGCTCGGGACGGCGGCGAGCGAGTCTTGGGCGGTTGGCCGATAAGGGGCAGAGCCCGAAAACGCGCGTCGCCCCCGCACCCGGAGTGGGCACGGGGGCGACGCAGTAGCCGACCTACGGGTGGCCCATGATGACGTCCGCGAGGGCCCCCGTGGCGGTAGCCACGTAGCCGGCGGTCACCACAGCGGTCGACACCACGACCACAACGACCCGACGAAGCTTGCTCATACAACCCCCCCTCCGGGGTGAAGTGGCGGGCTTAAGGGTGGCCCGCGATGGCGTCCGCGAGGGCCCCTGTGGCGGTAGCCACGTAGCCGGCGGTCACCACAGCGGTCGACACCACGACCACGACAATCCGACGAAGCTTGCTCATACAACCCCCCCTCCAACCCGACAGGCCCGGCCCCGAGTTCATGCTCGCTGCACAGGTTCAGGGCCCGCGTGGGCCGGGGTTCCCTGTATACGTCTCACGTTAGGTGGGCGGTCCGGTGGTGGAATGCGCGCTGCGTCTCCGGTTCTGTGCTCTGCGTCTCCTCTGTTGTGGGCTCGGGCTGGGCCTGGCGGCGGTGTTCGCGTGGGGAGAGGCCGTGGGCGGCTTTGAAGGCGCGACTGAAGTCGGAGGGGTTGGGGATGCCGCAGCGGGAGCCGATGGCGTGGGCCGGCAGGGCCAGCAGGGCGGGGTCGGCGAGTTCGCGGTGGGCCTTCCTCAGCCGCTGGCGGCGGATGAACCCGGCCACGGTCTCCCCCTTGGAGTAGCGGGCGAATAGGCGGTGAAGGTGGCTGACGGAGATGTGGTGGGCGGCGGCGACCATGGGCGGGGTCAATCCGGGGTCGTGCAGTCTGGCCCGAATGAACGCCCGAATGGTCTCCACCAGGGCCTGCTGCCGGGCCTCCAGCGGCAGCGTGCGCTCGGCGTCGAGCTCGCCGGCGATCCATTACTACATCAGGTCTACAACGAACTTTGAGAGGGGGGTGGACGCGGCGGGGGTGTGTGAGGGGGGAGGGGGGTGCAAGACGCGGGTGAGATA
>NZ_JBHWGV010000084.1:14521-43260 GCF_042732955.1 Kitasatospora sp. NPDC059747
CGGGGGGGGGGGGGGGCGGCCGGGGGGGGGGGGGGCCGCCCGGGGGCGGGGGGGGGGGCGCACGGGGGTCGCCGCGGCGCGGCCCCCGGCCGTTGGGGCCCGGGCCCGGGCCGCCCCCCCGGCGCGGGCTGGAGGACGGCGGCCTGGCGGTCCAGGCCGAGGAGGAACTGCGCCAGCAGCGCCCCTGTGCCCTCCCGGCCGGACAGCCTGCGGCCGAGCAGGTCACGCAACCGGTGCGGGGGCACCGGCAGCAGCGACACCGGCAGGTCGATCCCCACGCCGGCGACGTCCGGACCACCCGCACCCGGGGCCCGGTCCCCGAACATCCGCACGTCGTGCGGGGTGGAGCTGTCGATGAGGGCGAAGTCACCGACACCGAACGTCTCCACCTGATCCCGTCCACGCCTGAGCCCGTGGACTCCGGAGGTCAGCAGCGTCAGGTGGTACAACTCCTGATCCGAACGCCGGATCATCCGCTCCGTACGCCGGAACCGCGCCGAGGGGAACGACGACCCCAACAGGACCACCGGCCCCAGGCCGAAGAGCCGCACCTTCCCCGTGAAGTTGTCCGCGTGAGCGCTCGTCGCCTCGCACTCCCGCGTCCTCGCTAGCGCGTCCCGCCAGCACTCAAAGCTGTCCTCCGCAGACAAACCATCGCCCTGGAGCACGCTCTTCTCATATGCAGACATCCCGCCCCCTCCGGACATCCCGCCCCCTCCGGACATACCGCCCTCGCCGAACGGGCGAGGCCCTCCCCCGATGCCATCGTCACGCCATCATCTCGGGCTGCTCCAGCCCGGCCAAGAGGGTCATCAGGTCACACCCGCAGGGTGAGAACGGAGTGACCCGACAACGGAGGAGCGGGTGTCAGGGCGGCCCGGGATCCGTGGCGATGTCCACGACTTCGGGGAAGGTGGCCACCACGGTGCATGACATCCGCAGGCGGGACAGGATCCTCTCGGGGCCGGGGTCGGACCCGAGGAGCTCCCTCAGCCCCTCGGCGGCGTGTTCCAGTACCTCCACCACCGGCCCCGGACCGTTCATGATCAGCCAGAACATCGCGGTGAACGTGAAGACGCCGGGCAGCTCGTCGACGACGGGCGTGGGCAGGTCGGGACCCCCGACCGCGCCGAGGGACACCTCATGTTCCCGTCCCGGAATGTGGTGTCCATCGCCAGCACGTGCTGGACAAAGTACTGGTTGGTGGCGAAGTCGGTGACGTTCCCAAAGACGCGGTCATCCTGCAGCCCGCCGACCAGATCGCCAACCGTACGCGCAAGGGCAGCAACGGCGGCCGCCCGCCGTCTTTCGACCGCCAGGCCTACAAGCAGCGCAACATCGTCGAGCGCTGCGTCAACCGCCTCAAGAACTGGCGGGGCCTCGCCACTCGCCACAAGAAGACCGCCACCGTCTTCCAAGCAGAACTCCGCATCGCGGGCATTTTCATCTGCTCCGCTCGCTGATCCGAGAGGAGCCGTCTGACGAGCGTCAGTTCCACGGTTCCCGGTAGGGGTTTTCGCCCAGCAGCTTCGCTGCGGCGGCGCAGAGGTCTTCGCCGAAGAGCTGGTTGCTTCCCCATTCGGAGCCCCACAGGTCGGACGCGGCCTGGGCCACAGCACGCCAGGAGTAGTCCTCATCGCATCGCCACGCGCGGATCCGAGCAGCCACCTCGGGCGTGATCGTCGCCGGGTCAACAGTGGTATGTGTCACCCCAACAACCCTAGGGACGTTGCGAGGAACGTGGCCACCGTATTACGCCTTTGCCCGCTCAGCGGACAGGCCCAGGACTTCGAGGAATCGGCAGGCGTACACGGTCGGGGTACTCCCAGCCCCAGGAGATGGAAGCGCCATCCGGTGAACCCTCAAGATCCCAGTTCCTGGGAGGAGTTGGCCGACATCGCCTCCCGAACCGCCCTGGAAGCGCCCTGGAGCCGCCCGGCGGGGTCCGGCGTCGGGCTGTTGTCGAAGGCCGCGACCGTCATCAGGCCGAAGGTGAAATTGAGGATCACTTTTGTTGACGATGCGTCGGCTAGCGTCTTTTCCAACAGGGTCCGATGTTTTCATTCGGCGCCTTCGTCAAGATCTCCGATGACGGCGGCGCCTTTAGGGAGGAATCTCATGTCGATGCGTTGCACAGCCCGGAAGGTGACTGTCGGCATACTCGCCGCCGGCGCAATTCTGGCTGCCTCTCCGGCATTTGCCCAGGATCACGAATCCAACATCAAGGGGGCTTCCGCCTGGAGCAAGGGCAACAACGCCACCGTCTCGGTGAAGGACACGGAGGCGGACAAGCACGGCGTCTACGCGCGGTACTTCCGGCACAACAACGGCGGCGAGAAGCGGCTGGACAACTACGCCGGCGAGGGCACCACTACCACCAGCGGCAGTGACGCGAAGCACTACGTGACGCAGATCAAGGCATGCGTGGACATCCAGTGGGGAGCCGACCGGTGTGACGGCAACTGGCAGCTGACCGAGGACTGACCAAGGCGTCAAATCAATGGCAGTGGGGCGGCGGAAGCCGTCCCACTGCCATTGCCATGTGTCCTGTGCGGAAGTTCGAGGAGGGTGTGCCGATGGACGGGAAAAGCGGCTTGGCGGCCGGGGCGGTTCTGGATGTGCGGGGGTTGTCGTATTCGATAGGCGGGCGGCGGCTCTTCCACGGCCTGGATCTCGAGGTGGGTCCCGGCGAGTCGGTGGTGGTGATGGGGCCGAGCGGGTCGGGCAAGAGCACTCTGCTGTCCTGCGTTCTGGGACTGCTCAGGCCCGATGCCGGAACGGTGTCCGTTGCCGGGACCGAGCTGACGCTGCTGAAGGGCCGGGCGCTGGCGAGGCACAGGCGCCGCAGCATCGGCATGGTGTTCCAGTTCGGCGAACTGCTGCCCGAGCTCTCCCCCGGCGACAACGTGGCGCTGGCCGCGCTGCTCTCCGGTGTGCCACGGCGCCAGGCGTACCAGGCTGCCCATGAGTTGTTGACCGAGCTCGGTGTACCGCCGGTCGACAGGGCCGACCGGCTTTCGGGAGGGGAACGGCAGCGGGCCGCGGTGGCGCGCGCGTTGGTCAACGCGCCGGAGCTGCTGCTCGCCGACGAGCCCACCGGGGCGCTGGACGAAACGACCCGGGACAGGGTGGCCGACCTGTTGTTCGCCCAGCCGCGTGCGCGTGGCTGCGGGCTCCTGGTCGTCACCCACGACCTGCGGATCGCCGAACGGGCCGACCGGGTCATGCGGTTCCGTGACGGCGTGCTGGTCGCGGACACTGCCGCCGGCGGTGCGCTGTGAGGACGCGTGGGCTGCGGGGACAGCTGCTGCGGATCGGCCTGGCGGCCGGCAGGCGCGCGGAGGCCGGGAAGATCAGGTTCGTCGCGCTGCTGTGCGCCACCGTCGCGCTCGGGGCCGCCCTGCTGACCGCTGCCGCCACCTGTGCCACGTACGAGGGCCGAGAGGCGCGTCAGACCGCGAGGGCCCCGGTCCTGGCGGGCGACGACACCGACCGGCCCGCCACCGAGCGCTGGGGCGCGGCGTTCGATTCCGTGGGCGGCAGGCAGTTCTCGATCGTCTACCTGGAACCGCTGACTCCCGACGCACCGCTACCCCCCGGGCTGGCCCGCTGGCCTGCCCCCGGCGAGGCGGCGCTGTCTCCCGCGCTGCGCGCGGACGGGGCGTCGGAGGCGATCGCCGACCGCTACGGCACCGTGGTGGAGACGATCGGGGCCGAGGGCCTGGCCGTGCCGGGAGAGCGGCTGGCGTACATCCGGCCGGCGCCCGGTCTGGCACCGGATGCGCGGCGGATGGATCGCATCACCGGCTACGGGCAGTCGGCCTGGAACGACTTCTTCGGGGACCCGATCTTCATCGGCAAGCAGTGGCTGTTGCAGCTGGGTGTCGCCGGGCTCCTCGTCCTGCCCGCCCTGATGCTGACGGTCATCGCGGTACGGTCCGGTGCCGCCGCCCGGGACCGGCGCACCGCCGTGGTGTCCGCGCTCGGCGGCTCCCGCCGCGACACCGCCTGGATCGCCCTGGGCGAGGCGGCCGTGCCCCTTGCCGCAGGCACGGCCGTGACCGCGGCGGCGCTGGCCGGTGCCATGGCGTGGGACTGGCACATCCCGGTGGTCTCCTACCGGTTGGCCGCCACGGACCTGCGCGATCACGCCTGGCTCCTGCTGTCGGCCTGGCTCCTCGCCACCGTGGCGGTGGCGGGCGCGGTGATGGTCAACGGCTCCGCGAGGCCTTCACTGGCGGCGGGGCGGTCCCGGTGGGTGCGGCCCACCGTGGCCGGGCCGCGGCGGTCCACCGCCCGGTGTGCGGTGCTGTGCCCGGTGATGCTGCTGGTCGCGGTCCGCGGCCCGGACTACGTCGACCCGCACACGGCACTGGTCGGGCTGGTCCACTACACCGGTGTGATCGGCACACTGGCCACGCTGCCGGCCGTCGTCGGCCTCGGCACGGCTGCCGCAGGCCGGTGCCTGGCCCGCTGGGGGCGCCGGCTCGGCGACCCCGGCACCCTGATCGCCGGCCGCCACATGGCGGTGCACCCTTCGGCCGCCGCCCGGGTCGTCGCCGGAGTCGTGGTCGCGGTCGGCCTGCTCGTCCAGGTCCAGATGTGGTACACCGCCAGCTCCGAGCTCGCGGTGCGGGCCAAGGCCATCCACCACCGGGTCGGCGACACCATGCTCCAGTTCCGCCCCACCAACACCCCCACCCAGGACCAGATCTCGGACTTCCGCGCGCACCTGCCCGCCAACGCGTCACCCGTGGCCCTCACCGACCCGAGCGGCGACAGCCCCGCCGGACTGCTCGTCCGCGGGAGCTGTGACGCCCTGACGTCCCTCGAACTGCCGTGCGCCGCAGACCCCGTCGACATTCCCCCGACGATGGGCGACAGGCGGGCCCGCATGCTCCTCTCGTTCTACAACCACTCCGGCCGGACACCGCGTGTGCAAACCGGGGAACCCGCCATCACCAATGCCGGCGGCACGATCGTCCTCGTGTCGACCGACGGCCGGGACCTTCCCGCTGCCCGGATCAAGAACGCCGCCTACCACACCCTCCCCCAGGGCGCGGAGGTCTCCACCGTCGGCGGTGAGTGGCTGATCGGGACCAACGCCACCGGCGACCAGGCCCGGTGGATCCTGCTCATGGGAGCCGCGGCCATCGCGATCCTGGCCGCCGCCATCGGCATCAGCAGCCTGGCCGAGTTCCTCCGATTCGGCACCACCCTGGCACCGACCACCGTCCTCACCGGGACACCCGGCGTCTACGCCGTCGCCGCGGCCTGGAGCGTCATGCTCCCCATGGCGCTGGCCGGACTCGCCGGAGACGCCATCGGCGCCTGGCTCGCCTCCTCCCTCCCCGTCGGGGGAGCCGAGCTGTCCACCGCCACGCTGGCCTACTGCGCCCTGGCCACCATCGCCCTGGCCACCGTGCTCTGGGCATGGGGCACCGCCACCAGCATGCGGCAGGCCCGTACCTGGACACCGGGCAAGGACTGAGGGGACCGGGACCGGCCGTAGTGCCGGGGCTGGTTTCGGGGCCCGGCCGGTTGCTCGGGCTTGGTCTTCTCTCCCCCCGCCGATGGCGACCGCGCCACCACCTCCCACGGCGGCATCACCGCCAGCAGCCGCTGGGTGACCAGCGCGCGAGGGGTTCAGGCTCGCCCGCATGGGGCGGGGTGAACGTGCGGTGGCTTGAGACGTACCTCGTCGAGGCCCGGGCGCGCGCGGAGGGTACGTCCGTGCGGTTCAACCAGTACCTGCCGCACAGACGGTTCGGTGTGAACGAACTCAATTCCCGGGCCCCGTAAGGCCCGGGCGGACGAAGGCTCGCGTGCCCTGGACGACCAGGGTGAACAGCGCGGGCGAAGGATCAGGGACGGATCAGGGAGGGCTCAGGGACGGTGATGTCGAGCACGGCCGCTCGGCGCGGTGCGCCTGTGCTCCGGGCGGCCCGGGGCCGGCGGTTATGGTGGGCGCTGCCGTCCCGAGACAGCCGCCGGCGCCGGGTTTCCGGTAGGTCCGGGTCAGGTCAGCAGGTGCCGACCCGGCCGGAGCGGGCGGACCAGACGGCGGTCCACGGACCGTCGCCGTGGGGGCGGTAGACGACCAGGTTCCCGTCGTTCTGCAGGCGCACCCAGTTGGCACTCGGGTTGCAGCCGAGGGCGGTCCCGGATGCCCACCGGGCGTTCTTGAAAGTGTCGTAGACGACGAAGTTGCCGTCGTACTGCATGATGACCTTGCCGGGCGAGGTGTTGACGGTTCCGCTGGCCCAGACCGCGTAGCCGCTCTCGTCGTACTGCACGAGGTTGCCGTCCTTCTGGTAGACGAGCCGCTGGTCGCCGTTGCCGGAGACCAGTGTGTCGCCGGGGAGCAGGCAGCTGCCCCACTCCATGTGGTCCCAGCCGCGCGGGTTGCGCGAGCAGTTCCACTCGCCGTTGACGTCGGCCGACGCGCTGGTGGCGGTGGTGAGGCCGATGACGCCGGCCAGGGCGGCCGCGGCGCTTGCGAGTGCGACGAGCCGCCTGGACGTCCTTCGGATGGTCATCATGGTGTTCCTCCTCGCCCCGGAGCGCTCTGAGCGCTCCCGGACCTGGTGTCGTGGCGGCGCGCGGTACCGGTCCCCCGTCCCGCCGATGGGATGGAGCCCCCGCTCGGCGGCTCCGAACCTGACAACGCTCCGTACACGTCGGGCGGTTCAGACTCGCCGGCTGACGCCGCAGACCCGCCGCTGAGGCAACGCGCTGCCGGCTGACCATCCGTCGGTCCGCAGCCGCACTCCCCGTCCGCGGCTGGCCCGACCTGTAGCACTGCCTGACGCTGGAACTCGGCGATGGCCTAATCGCATTCACCACACGGCTCGCCCTCACCGCCATCCACGCCGCAGGCCCAACAACCGCCTCCGCCCGACCCCTCATCGACCACCTGGCCCAGCGGACAAGCGAAGTCCGCGACGGCTACGCACTGCGCGACCTCCTCGCCCATCCAGCTGTTCGCCATCACCTCGACCCCGTAAGGACAACCGAACTCGAACACGCTCTCGCCAGCTGAGCACTCGCCTCAGGCGACCTCCCGGCACCCTTCACCGTCAAGCTGAACAGCGCGCTCGCGGTCGCCGCCTCAATGATCGACGACTCCTTTCACTGACGATCCCCGACACTGCATGACTGGGCGGCAGCAGCGGGTTCTCCGGCGACCAGAACCTGCTCGTCTCACCGCGACTGCCGACTTCGGCCTGACGCCGGTGTCGGCCCCGAGCGGCGCAGATGCTCGGGCTGGTCACCGGACGTGGTCGTCGGCTGCTTCGACAGCCCCCACGAGGATCGGGCCTTGGCCGCGCTCGCCGAGACCTTCCGGGCGCGTACCGAACCAGGCCCCGGCCGATCCAAGGCCTGCCCCATCTTCCGAAGCATCGGAACCTCCACGACAGCAGGCGAGGCGATCGCGCTGACAAGCAGGGCCTCGGCGCCGGGAAGCGCTTGCCGCCGAACCGAGGCACTGTAGGCGCCGGCCGCCCCACCGACAGCAAGCAAGGCCTCCGCGCTCGGCAACGGCCCCTGATGACGCCGAAGCCAGTCCGCTCCCTGGTGAGCGAGCCGCGCGATCCGCTCGCAGGCCACGATCGAGACATCGCGCAGGAACTCCAGCACCCGACAATCACCGACCAGTCGGTTGTCATTGTGGCGTTCCGTGGGACTCCCCGACGCCAAGGGCGAACCCATCGCAGCCAGGTACTGGACACCCGCGCCAAGACTTCTGTCATGTGAAGCAAATACATTGACACTCATATGCCTTACGGTTATCAACGGGACCTTCAGCGACGTCAGCTGGCTTCAGCGTGGCGAGGTCACACCGAGCGGTCGAGCACCGGTGCGGGCTTCGCCCGTGCCGTAGCCTCGGCGGCCTGGGCCTCCGCGCCCCAGCGGCGGGCGAGGACGGCGCAGACCATCAGCTGCAACTGGTGGAAGAGCATCAGGGGCAGCACCATCAGGCCGGCGGCCGCGCCGGGGAAGAGGACGGCGGCCATGGGGACGCCGCTGGCCAGGCTCTTCTTGGAGCCGCAGAAGACGATGGCGATCAGATCGCCCCGGTCGAATCCGAGCCGGCGGCCGGCCAGCAGGGTGACGGTCAGAACCAGCGCCAGCAACAGCGACTCGGCCACCAGCAGGGCGGCCAGCCGGGGCAGCGAGAGCGTGTCCCACATCCCGCCGGCGACGGCGGCGCCGAAGGCGCTGTAGACGACCAGCAGGATCGAGCCGCGGTCGACCAGGGCGAGGACGGCGCGGTGGCGGGCCGTCCAGGCGGCGATCCAGCGGCGCAGCAACTGGCCGGCGGCGAAGGGCAGGAGGAGTTGCTCGGCGATCTCCAGCACGGTGCCCGGCGAGATGCCGCCCTTGGTGTGCAGTAGCACGGCGGCGAGCAGTGGGGTCAGGAGGATGCCGAAGAGGCTGGAGAAGGTCGCGCTGTAGACCGCGGCGGCGGTGTTGCCGCGGGCGATGGCGGTGAAGGCGATCGAGGACTGCACGGTGGAGGGCAGCAGGGTCAGGAACAGCAGGCCCTGGTAGAGCTGCGGTGACAGGACGGTCGGCACCAGCGGATGGGCGGCCATCCCGAGCAAGGGGAAGAGGACGAAGGTCACCGCGAGCACGGTGCCGTGCAGTCGCCACTGCTTGAGTCCGTTCCAGGCCTCACGGGCGGAGAGCCGGGCACCGTAGAGGAAGAACAGCACGGCGACCCCGCCAGTGGCGGCGTCCGAGACGACCGGTGCGGCGCCGCCACGGGCCGGCAGTACGGCGGCGAGCAGCACGGTGCCGAGCAGGGAGGCGATGAACGGGTCGACGCGGAGGCGGGCGCAGCGGCGTAGCACTGGCCGGGTGGGAAAGCGGCGGGAGCGGGTTGGGGTGTTCGGGCGGGGCATGGTTCTCCGCGCGGGTGGTTTCGGGTGGGACGGTCTCAGCCTTTCGCCCGTTCGGGTGATTGTGAATCCCGCTGACTGCACTCACTGTCATCATGGTTCGTGATATCAGCCGATAGAGTGGCTGGATGTTCGATCCGGTGCAGTTGAGGTCCTTCCTCGCGGTGGCCCAGACCGGCGGTTTCACCCGGGCCGCCCAACGGCTGGGGCTGCGGCAGTCGACGGTCAGCCAGCACGTGCGGAGGCTGGAGGAGACCGCCGGCCGGCGCCTCTTCCTGCGCGACACCCACTCGGTGCAGCTCACCGGCGAAGGCGAGGCGATGCTCGGATTCGCCCGGACGATCCTGGAGGCGCACGAGCAGGCGCTCGGCTACTTCGCACGGACGCAGGTGCGCGGGCGGGTGCGATTCGGTGCGTCGGAGGACTTCGTCGACACCGAACTGCCGCAGATCCTGCGGGGCTTCCGGCGGCGCAACCCCCAGGTCGACCTCGAACTCACCGTCGGGCTCAGCGCCGTGCTCTACGAGCAGCTGGCCGACGGCCGGCTCGACCTGGTGCTCGGCAAGCGCCCGCCGGGCGGCGACGCCCAGGGCCAACTGGTCTGGCAGGACCGGCTGGTGTGGGTCGCGGCGGAGGACTTCCGGCTGGAGCACCCGGCGGAGCCGCTGCCGCTCATCGTCTACCCGCCGCCGAGCTTCACCAGGGCGCGCGCCCTGGAGGCCTGCGAACGCGACGGCCGGCCCTGGCGAATCGCCTGCACGAGCACCAGCCTGTCCGGGGTCCGGGCCGCCGCGCTGGCCGGTCTCGGGGTGGTGCCGCACGCCCGCAGCCTGATCCCGTCGGGCCTGCGGCCGCTGCCCGACCAGCCGGGCCTGCCGGACCTGGGCACGACGGACTTCGCCCTCACCACGGGACGCACCACGGCCCGCGGCCCGGCCCGCGTCCTGGCCCAGGCCGTGCTCGCGGACGCGTTCCGGCTGCAACGCGCCCCGGAGCGGGCGCAGCCTTGACCGGACGGAGCCGAGGCGGCCGGCCCGCGCGGCTTCGGCGTCACGGCCTCGGCGTCACGAGATCATGAACTCCCCCGTCGACAGCGCACGCTTCACTATCCGCACGTCGCCGATCCAGCCGTGGAAGATCTTGTCGAGCACGCCCGCGTACTCGTACCCGCCGAGCATCCACGGCCGCCCGAGGGTGGTCAGCCCCACCGCCGGGGTCGACGGGTTTCGGGCCACCTCGCAGCCGTCCACGTACATCCGGTTGAGCCGGCCGTCGTTGACGACCGCGACGTGCCACCAGTGGTCCAGCGGCAGCTGATGGCCCCAACAGGTCGACGCGCCGGTCTGGTTGAGCGGGTAGACGCACCACTGCAGCGCGGGCGCCTCGGACAGGCTGAGCGTGACGACCGGCTCCTGCGGATCCGTCGCGTCCCCGCTCTTGCCCGCCTCGCCGCTCATGCCCCAGCGGCTCAGGAGTGCCGACCACGCGTTCTTCCCCGGGTCCCAGTCCGCGGGCAGCTTGAAGAAGGCCTCGATCGTGTAACCGTGCTCGAACGTCTCGCGGTTGACCGGCGCGGTGGGCACGGTCTGGAGGTACGCGCCGACCGGCGGCTTGTTGCGGCTGTCGAACAGCAGGCTGCCGTGCCCGGGCTGGTCCGGGTGGTGGTCGGACGACCACGTGAGTGCGGTGTCGGGCGCGCCCGGGGTGGCCTGGCGGACCAGGTCGTTGCCCTGGCCGGTCAGGTCCCGGACGGTCTGCAGGACGCCGGTGCCGGCCTTGCCCCCGCCGTCGAAGCGCCAGTAGGCGAGGGTGTCGCGGACGAGCAGCTCGCCCGCGGGGCGAGCCGGGCGCGGCGGGACGGGGGCGAAGTCGGCGAAGCGGCGTTCGAAGTCGATCGGGATCGAGAACCGGTCGACGTCGGAGGTCAGTTCGGCCTCCCGGGCGGCCAGGGCGTTGCGCTCCTCCGCGGCCGTCTCCTGGATCCAGGGCGAGAACGTCGACACGTCGATCGTGTTCCGGTCGAGGTCGAAGCGGTAGGTGCGGATCATCGCGGCGCCGCCGTAGTAGCGGTCCTGGTAGTTGGTGATGTGAACGTGCACATCGTTCCCGGCCTTGTTCCGCAGGATGGTGCGGCCGGGCGGCCAGTAGTGCCCGTTCACGGTGAGGAACACCTGGTCGTTACCGCTGACGAGCTTCTCCCACAGGCGCTTCCCGTAGTCGGACAGGTTTGCCTTGCCGCTGTCGTCCGCGTAGGCCATCTCGTGGGTGGTGAGGATGACCGGCAGCTTCGGGTTCTCGGCGATCATCCGGTTCGCCCAGGCGAAGCCCGCGTCCGACAGGCGCCAGTCCAGGGAGAGGACCATCCACTCGCGGCCGGCCGCCCTGAAGACGTGGCACGTGTTGTACCCGTCGGGGCTGGATGCCCGGTAGCCGGGCGTGCGGGCAGCCCTCGCCGCGGTGAACGTGTCCAGGTACGGGGTCCTGCCGCGCTGGTCGTCGGTCGAGGACCGGACGTCGTGGTTGCCCGCGAGCACGCCGTAGGCGACGCCGGCGTCGTCGAGCAGCGCGAAGGACTTCGTCACGGCGGCGTACTCGGAGGGCAGCCCGTGCTCGGTCACATCGCCGAGGTGGGCGAGGAAGACGATGTTGTCGTCCCCGCCGCCCTCGCGGTTCGTCCCGCCGTCGAGGACGTAGCGGAACGACGCCTCCAGCGGGGCGGGGTGGATCCGGTCCTCGTCGAACAGGTACTGCGTGTCCGGCATGACGACGAAGGTGAACTGCCGGCTGTCCGGGTCGGGCTCCCAACCCTCGGGGCGGGTAGGGGACTTGACGTCGGCCTCGGCGGGGGCGGCGGCGCCGAACAGCCCGAGCCCCGCCGAGCCGACCCCGGCCCCCAGCAACCCGGCCCCGCGCAGGAACCGCCGTCGACTCGCCGCCGCTGCCCCGCCCCCGTCGAGTTCCGCGGTCCGGGGGCAGGCGCACGCGTCGGACGGATGGGAATCGTGCATGATCGCTCCAAGGAGTGGTGTGGCCCCGGACGGTCCGCCAGACGTTAGGGACCGAACCTTGTCGCAGGTCATCCACGTGGCCACGCCGCGCTGAACAGCGGCCGAATGCCGCGATCACGACAGCGACCCCCGTCAGAGGGCGACGATCTGCCAGTCCTGGTTGTCCCCGCCGGTGATGGTCCACTGGATGACCTGGGCGCCGTCGGCGGTGGAGGCGTCCTTGACGTCGGCGCACCAGCCGTTGCGGACGTTGACGAGCCGGTAGTAGCCGCCGGTCGCGGAGGGGACGAGCTGCCACGACTGGTTGTCGCCGCCGTCGCCGGTCCACTGGTCGAGGCTCGCGCCCTGGACGGAGTTGCCGGGGCTGTCGAGCACCTTGCCGCTCTTGGCGTTGGACAGCCGGTAGGACCCGTCCGCGTTGGGCAGGAGCTTCCACTGCTGGTCGGCGCCGCCGGTCCAGGGCCGTTGGACGAGGCCGGCGCCGTCGGCGGTGGAGGCGTCACTGACGTCCAGCACCTTGCCGCTGCGGCGGTTGACCAGTGTGAACGTTCCCAGGTCCGCGCCGAAGGGGCGGTCGTAGAGCTCCAGGGTGCGGATGGACGCCCAGACGCCGTCCGGCAGCCCGGTGACGGTGACGCGCACGTACCGTGCGCGGGTGCGGAACTGGGCGACCTGGACCTGGCTGGTGCCGGTCGTCGCGGTGAGGTCGGCCAGCGTGGTCCATCCTGCGTCGTCGGTGGAACCCTCGATCGTGTACCGGTAGTTGGTCCGGTCCAGCTCCCAGGCGATCCGGGTGCCGGTCAGGGAACGGGTCGAGCCCAGGTCGACCTTCAGCCAGTGGCCGGTGCCGCCGTCGTTCGCGCACCAGCGGGTGGAGGTGGCGCCGTCGACGGCCTTGGCCGCGGTGTTGCCCTTGGAGCCCTCCTCGCTGTCGGCGGTGGCCGGGCGCCCCCCCGGCCCCGCGCCGGGGGGCGGGGGCGCCCGGCCGGCGCCGGGCCACCCCCCCCCCCCCGGGGGGGGGGGTGGGGGGGGCGCCGTCGCCGGCTTGGGCGGGGGTGTTGCCCTGGGTGCCCTCGTCGTGGTCGGCGGCGGCCGTCCCGCCGCCGGCGACGGCGATGTCGGCGGGCTGCACGCTGCGGTCGAGGACAACGCCGACGACGCTGTCCTGGGGGTGGGTGGTGCGATCGATGCCGGCGACGGCGACCCGGCCGTCGGCGCTGACGGTGTAGGCGAGCTTGCCGCCGGAGCGCACGTCGAACACGCGGGTGACTTGCGCGTCGCCGATCGGCGGGGTGGTGAAGGTGGTTCCGCTGTAGCCGGGGAGCACGTGGACGTAGAAGGTGTCGTCCTTGTACGTGTAGCCGTACTGGCCGTCGACCGGGTTCCACGGCCCGCCGCGGGTGCCGTAGACGGACCGGCCGCAGGCCGTCATGAAGGTGCCGATCTGCCGCAGCAGGGCGGCCTGGGCGTCGGAGACGGTCCCGTGCCGGTCCGGGCCGACGTTGACCATCACGGTCATGTTCCGCACCCAGCAGTTGACCAGGATGTCCATCGCGGTGCCGTAGCCCATGACGGAGGAGTTGGAGTAGCCCCACGTGCCGATGACGCTGAAGACCTTCTCGACGAGCCTGCCCGTGCGGATCGCCCCGGTCGGGACCCCCGGGCCCTCGTCGCTGTCGTAGTCGCCCTTCCAGCCGGAGCGCGAGGTCGCGACGATGTCGGGCTGGTGTTTGCGAACCATGCCCATCAGCCCCAGCGGCCTGCCGTCTGCGTCCGTCTCGCCGTAGGCGGCGTCCACCGGCCACTGGTTGGCGGTGTCGCGGAACCGGCCGGGTTCCCAGAAGAATGCGCCGGCCGCGTCGGTGCCCTGCTCGGCGATCCAGCCGCCGTCCCACCACAGGTCGTCGATCACGCCGTACCGGGTGACGAGTTCCTTGACCGACTCGTACACCTCGGTCTTCATGATCCGCGCGTTCTCCTTGTGCGCGGGATCGGTGGTGTAGCCCCAAGGGTTCGCTGCGCAGTTGGTACCGCTCACATCGTAGTAACCGGGGTAGCGCCAGTCGATCGGCGAGTAGTAGAGGCCCACCCTCAGGCCGGCCGCCCGCACCGCCGCGACGTAGTCCTTGACGAAGTCACGGCTGAGCGGCGCCTGCCCGGAGTTCCAGCCGTTGGGGTGGTTCAGCGGCCACAGGGCGAAGCCGTCGTGGTGGCGGGTCGTGAGCGTCGTGTACCTCGCCCCGAAGTCCTTGGCCAGTCGGGCCCACGCCGCCGGGTCGTAGGCATCGGCGGTGAACTGCTCGCTCGTCGCGTCGGTGACGTACTTGCGGTAGTTCGCCGGGGTGACCGCGGCGCTGTGCATGTACCACTCGCCCTTGGCCGGGCCCGCGTACACGCCCCAGTGGATGAACATCCCCAGCTTGGCGTCCATCAGCCACTGGATCTTGGCGTCCGGCTGCTGTTGGAGGCCCAGGTCGGTCTGCGGGATCCGCAGGGGAGGCAGCGGCAGCGGGTCGGCGGCCGTCGCGGCGTACGCGGGCGCCGTCACGGCGACCGAGCCCACCGTCGCGGCAACCGTCATGGCCGCCATGCCGACGAGGAGCGACCTGCGCGAGATGGGATCCGGCACTGTTGTTCCTCCAGTTCGCATTTGAACGGTGATGTTGGAGGCCCCGGACGGGCCCGGCTGCCGGCCGGGCCCGCTGCCGTCAGCCGCCCGTCAGGAAAGGGTCCAGCTCTCGCTGGCGGCGCTCGAACTGCCGCCCGGCTCCTGGTCCACGGCCCCGCCCTGCGTGGTCGAGCCGCCGGTGCCGATGGTCAGGCCGCTGGCGATGCCGACCAGCACGTACTTGCCGCCGGCGAGGTCCAGCGCCCACTGCTGGTTGGTGCCGCCGTTGCAGGTCCACTGCTGCAACTGCACGCCGGTGGCGGTCGAGTAGCCGGGGACGTCCAGGCACAGTCCGCTGTTGGCGCTCGTCAGGGTGTAGACGTTGTCCGCGACCCTGGTGAGCGTCCATTTCTGGTTGGCACCGCCGGTCGACGGCCATTGGATGACCCCGCCTCCGGCGGAGGTGGAGGCGCCGGACACGTCCAGCAGCATCGAACTGGCCGCGTTGGCCAGGGTGTAGGTACCGGCGGAGGGGAGGCCGCTGCCGGCCGACCAGGTGCCTGCGGACGTGTCGAGGGACCAGGTGGGGTACTGGCCGAGGTTCAGCGTCGTCCCCCTGATGGTCAGCGGGAGCCAGATCAGCTTGGAGCCGCCCAGGTCACCGGTGTCCCAGCGGTCCCCCGCGTAGATGTACGCGGTGCCCGAAGTGCCCTGGACGGTGATGATGTTGGCCGTCTGGCTCCCGTACGTATTGGTGCCGGGGGCTGCCAGATCCTTCCAGGCCGACCACGGTCCGCTCGGGGACGTCGCGGTGGCGTAGACGTTGTCGTTGAGGTACCAGCCCGACAGGTGCGACCCCAGCAGGTAGTAGATGCCGCCCACCTTCACCATGGCCGGGGACTCGATGCTGCCGCCGCCCAGGAGCGCGACCGGGCTGTCGACCGAGAGGTAGTCGGCGGAGAGCTTGTCGATCCGCAGGCCGCCGTTGTTGCGGTCCTCGGTCAGCAGGTAGCCCGTGCCGTCGGACTCCTGGAACAGGCCCAGGTCACGGCTGACGTTGCCCAGCGGCCGGAAGCTGCCCCGGTAGACGTACGGGCCGCACGGGGTGCTGCTGGTGGCAACACCGGCCTTCGCCTCGGAGTAGTCGCCGCTGTCGATGTGAACGTACATCACGTACGTGCTGGTCGACGCGTTGTAGATGACCTTCGGCCGCTCGACGACCCGGTTCGGCCCCAGATCTCCACTGCTCTGCTTGGCCAGTGCCACGCCCTGGTAGGTCCAGGTGCCGAGGTCGCCGGAGGTGTAGCAGGGGATGTCCTGGAACGAGGTGTTCGCCGACGTCTCACCGGTCTTGTCCTCGCCGAAGCCGTACCAGGTGCTCCCCACCTTGACGATGCCCAGTCCGTGCAGCTGCAGCGCGTTGCCGTTCTGGTCGGTGCGGGCGCCGCCCAGGGTGAACTGCACCGGGGCCGAGGCCGCCTGGGCCTGTGCGGCGGGCAGCAGGACCGCCGCGAAGGCGCCGAACAGGGCGAGAAGTCCGGCGAGTGCGGTCCGCCACCGGCCGACCGGCCGGGTGTCGCCTGAAGGACTGCGGGACAAGGGGTCACCTCTCCAAAAGGACATGCGTCGGAAACGTCCATGACATGGGATGGATTAAGACCCAAAGATCGGGTGCTTGTCCAGAGTTTCGACAGCTTCTGCCGAGCAGCCGTCCAACAGTGGCGTGATTCATCTGACCTCACGGCAACAGACATGGGATGTCAGGCGATCCCTGACTCGATCCGGGCCGCTCCACCCGCGCCGGGCCCCGAAGACCGTCCGCACCGGCGTCACCGTGAAACTTTCACCCGTGGGATCGCACCGATCGGCCTGTATCGCCTGGAAGCCAGGGAGAAGCCCAGCCACTCCTTGACGAGGTCGCAGTCGCTGATGCAGCGTCAACAGTCCGAAACACTCCGGCAACAAGAGCAAAGGGTGACGCCGTGAGCTCGAGCACCGATGTGAGCGCTCACATGCGTGACCTGCTCACCGCCCGCCGCTGTCAACAGCCCGCGGAGGAAGAGGTTCCATGCTGCGTTCCCGGTACCTGACGACCCGCCTGCTCGCCATACTCCTGGCGGTCGGCGCCGCACTCGGTGTGAACGTGTCCAACGCGCCCCGGGCCGGCGCCGCCTCGTTGACCCGGATCACGGGCTTCGGCACCAACCCGACCGACCTGCAGATGTACCTGTACGTCCCGAACAGCGCCAAGGCCAACCCGCCGATCCTGCTGGCACTGCACGGCTGCCAGGGCTCGGGCCCCTACCTGTACTCCAGCACCGATTTCGCCGCGCTGGCCGACCGGTACGGGTTCATCGTCATCTACCCCTCGACCAGCCCCGGCGGCAGCTGCTGGGACGTCTCGTCCGACCAGGCGCTGACGCGCAACGGCGGCAGTGACCCGGTCGGGCTGATGTCGATGATCACGTACGCCGAGCAGCGCTACGGCGGGAACCGCAACGCCGTGTACGTCACCGGCGAGTCGTCGGGAGGGATGATGACCAACGTCATGCTCGCGGACTACCCGGACGTGTTCAAGGCCGGCTCGGCGTTCATGGGCGTGCCCTACCACTGCTTCTACACGGGCACCGTGCGCGGCTGGAACGGCCCTTGCGCCGGGGGCCGGGTCTCCATGACCGCGCAGCGGTGGGGCGACCTGGTGCGCGGTGCCGATCCCGGCTACACCGGGCCGCGCCCCCGCGTGCAGCTGTGGCACGGCACCGCCGACCCCATCCTGAGCCACAACGATCTCGGCGAAGAGACCAAGCAGTGGACGAACGTCCTCGGGGTGAGGCAGAGCCCGTCGTCGACCGACACCCCGGCCGCCGACTGGAACCGGGCCCGGTACGCCAACGGCTCCGGCATCACCCAGATCGAGACGTACAGCATCGCCGGCGCCGGGCACCAACTACCCATCCAGGGAACGCAGATGGCCGCCTACGCCATCCACTTCATGGGGCTGGACGGCGGCGGCAAGCACCAGCGGGCCCTCGGGTAGTCGCTCTCCGGCTCCCCTCCAGATCAAGGAGATCCCGCCCGGTCGCCGATCGGGCGGGATGCGCCGCCGACGTCTCCGCCATGACCGCGACGGCCCGCGACGCCGGACGGCTGCTCGTCGAGGCCGCCTGGAACCGCTGGCACCCGCGCACCCGGGACCTCGAAGACCTGGTCGCCCGCGGCGCGATCGGCACCGTCCAGACCGTCACCGCCCGGTTCGACGGTCTCGCCCCCGCCCCCGGCAACTACCGCCTCGACGCCGCCCTCGGCGGAGGGGCCCTCTACGACGTCGGCTACTACGCCGTCTCCGCCGCACTCGCCGCGTTCGGCTGGCGCGCGCCGACGGTCCTGCGGGCCGAACAGGAGCGCTGGGGCCCCGGCTCCGCCGACTCCGTCACCCGGTTCCTGCTGGAGTTCCCCGGCCGGGGAATGGCCGAGGTCGACTGCTCACTCGTCGGCCGCACGGCCGAGACGTTCACCACCACCGGCACGGGCGGCTCGATCACCCTCACCCCACCGGCGTTCTGCGCCGGCTCCGCCCCCAGCACGCTCACCACCACCGGCGGAGACCGCCGCGACTACCCGGCCCAGGATCCCTACCGCCTCATGGTCGAGTCCGTCGACTCCGCCGTGCAGGGCGACACCGCGGCCCGCCTCGTCCCGGTCGCGCAGTCGCTCCTCATCGCGACCACCCTGGACGCCGTCCGCGGTCACCCGGCGCGAGTCGACAGTTGACGGTCGACTCGACGACTCTGCCGGTGCGGTCCCGGTCGACACGGGGTCCGAGCTGGTGCGCAGCGGTCCCGAGGTGTCTGATTCGATGGGGCCGTCGATCGTCACCACCGCCCGAATGGGAGCAAGACCCTGAGTACGTCGTTCGCCGAGGCGTTGTCCGTCGGCCTGCTGATCCTGGTCCTGGTCTGCGCGGTGGTGCGGCCCTGGGGGTGGCCGGAGGCGGTGGTCGCCGTGCCGGCGGCGGGGCTGGTGGTCGCCGTCGGCGCGATCTCGCCGTCGGACGCCCTGGCCGAGGTGCAGCGGCTCGGGCCGGTGGTCGGCTTCCTGGCGGCCGTGCTCGTGCTGGCCCAGCTCTGCGACGACGAGGGCCTGTTCCACGCCTGCGGGGCCTGGATGGCCCGCACCGCCGCCGGGCGGCCGCGCCGGCTGCTGGCGCAGGTGTTCGTGGTCGCCTCGGTGATCACGGCCGTGCTCAGCCTGGATGCCACCGTGGTGCTGCTCACCCCGGTGGTGTTCGCCACCGCGGCGCGGCTCGGCGCCCGGCCCAAGCCGCACGTCTACGCCTGCACGCACCTGTCGAACACAGCCTCGCTCCTGCTGCCGGTCTCCAACCTGACCAACCTGCTGGCCTTCGCCGCCAGCGGGCTGAGCTTCACCCGCTTCGCCGCCCTGATGACGCTGCCGTGGCTGGCGGCCATCGCCGTCGAGTACGCGGTGCTGCGCCGGTTCTTCGCCGCCGACCTGGACGCGGGCGCCCCGGCCCCGGCCGACCTCGCGCCGCCGGAGATGCCGCTGTTCGCCCTCGCCACCGTCATCGGCACGCTGGGCGGGTTCATCCTCACCTCCGTGCTCGGGCTCGACCCGGCGTGGGCGGCCCTGGCCGGTGCCCTCGTGCTCGCCGTCCGCGCGCTGGTCCGGCGGCGCACCACCCCGGTCGCGGTCGTGCGCTCGGCCGCGGTGCCGTTCCTGGCCTTCGTGCTGGCGCTCGGCGTCGTGGTGCGGGCCGTGGTCGACAACGGGCTCGCCTCCGCGCTCGGGCACCTCGTCCCGCAGGGCACCGCGCTGCCCGCGCTGCTCGGCACGGCGGCGCTGGCGGCGGTCCTGGCGAACGTCATCAACAACCTGCCCGCCACCCTCGTCCTGTTGCCGCTGGCGGCCCCGGCAGGGCCCGGCGCGGTGCTGGCCGTGCTGCTCGGGGTGAACATCGGCCCCAACCTCACCTACGCCGGGTCCCTCGCCACGCTGCTGTGGCGGCGCATCGTCCGCGAGCACGACACCGACATCGGCCTGGGCGAGTTCACCCGGCTCGGGCTGCTCGTCGTGCCCGCTGCGCTGCTGCTGGCCGTGGTGGCACTGTGGGGGTCCTTGCAGACCATCGGAGGCTGACACCGTGACCGTCGTCGTCTGGATCACCGAGGGCACCTGGCCCGCCTGCGTCGACGCCGCCCGGACGCACGCGCCGCGGGACGCCGGGATCGTCCTGCTCCACGTCAGCGGCCGGGAGGTGCCCGGCGCCGCGCACGGCGCCTTCGCCGGGCTGCTCGGGCGCGGCCACCCCGAGCGCGATCCCGGCACCCGGCTGGAGGGTCTGGCAGCCGCCTCGGGGCGGCACCTCCTCGATGCGGCGGCCGAGCGGCTGGGACGGCCCTGCACCCCGGTGGAGCGCAGCGGCCGCACCGAGCGCGAGGTCGTCGCCGCGGCGGAGGGGGCCGAGCTGCTCGTCCTCGCCCGGGACGGCGACCGCACGCGCCTCGGACCCCACAGCCTCGGGCCGGCCACCCGCTTCGTCGTCGACCACGCCCCCTGTCCCGTCCTGCTGGTCTGGCCGGAGCCGGCCCCGGGCGCCGACACCCTCCCTCCCCCGCCCCACCACTAACCCTGGCTGCCCGCCGGGCCGGGGAAGGCGAGCCGGCAGCGGCTGCCGGCCGGGAGGTGGAGCCGGAAGCGCCGGGGGTCTCCGGGAACCGGGACGAGTGCGGCGTCGCGGCCCTCCTGATCGGCCGCCACCGGACGGCCCGTCCGCTCGGGCAGGTACAGGTCGACCGTCGCGTCCCGGACGGCGTGCAGCTCGGCGCCGGTCAGCGCGCCCCGGCGCCAGCTCAGGTCGGCCGTGATGCCGCCCCGCGCGCGCAGGCCGTGGACGTCGCCGTCCGGCCAGGACGGCGGCAGGGCGGGCAGCAGCCGCACGATGCCGTTGTGGCTCTGCAGGAGCGTCTCGGCGATGGCGGCGGTGATGCCGAAGTTGCCGTCGATCTGGAACAGCTGCGGCGGGTGCAGGTCGAAGAGGTTGGCCGCGACGGAGGTCGCGAGCAGGCGGTCGACGGCGTGGCCGGCCAGGGGGCCGTCGCCGAGGCGGGCGGCCAGCGCGGCCACCCAGGCGAGGCTCCAGCCGGTGCCGCCTCCGCCGTGTTCCAGCCGGCGGTCCAGGGCGCGGCGCGTCGCGTCCACCAGGGAGGCGTCGGCGAGCGGGTCGACGGCGCTGCCCGGGTAGAGGCCGTACAGGTGGGAGAGGTGCCGGTGCCCCGGATCCTCGTCGGGGAGGTCGTCCCGCCATTCCAGGAGGCGGCCGTCGGCGGCGATGGACGGGGGCCGCAGACGGGCGCGGGTCCGGGCCAGGTCTTCCGCCAGGTCGTGGTCGACGCCGAGTTCGCGGGCGGCGGCGACGGTGTTGTCGAGCAGTTCGGCGGCGAGCCAGTGGTCCATCGTGGAGCCGGCGGAGACCGCGGCCAGGCTGCCGTCACCGAGCCGGAAGCTGTGCTCGGGCGACGTGGACGGGCTGGTCACCAGCGTGCCGTCCGCGTCCTCGACGAGGAGGTGGGTGAGGAAGCGCGCGGCCTCCCGCATGACGGGGTAGGCACGGTCGGCGAGGAAGGCGCGGTCCCCGTGGAAGAGATGGTGGTCCCACAGGTGGGCGGCCAGCCACGGCCCGGCCATGGGCCAGTGGAACCACATCGGCTCCCCCAGCACGGGGTTGGTGGCGCGCCAGATGTCGACGTTGTGGTGGCAGCACCAGCCCGGCGCGTCGTAGTACGCCCGCGCGGTGGAACGCCCGGACTCGGCGAGGTCGGTGACAAGGTCGAACAGCGGTTCGTGGCACTCGGACAGACCCGTCGTCTCGGCGGGCCAGTAGTTCATCTGGAGGTTGATGTTCGACGTCCAGTCGCAGTTCCACGGCGGCGTGACGAAGGTGTTCCAGATGCCCTGGAGGTTGGCGGGCTGGGTCCCGGGCCGGGAGGAGGCGATGAGCAGGTAGCGGCCGTAGGCGAACAGCTGGGCGGCGAGGCCCGGGTCGGCGGTGCCCGCGTTGGCGGCGGCGAGGCGCTCGTCGGTCGGCAGCTCCGCCGCCGGCCCCGCGCCGGGGAGCCGGAGGGAGGCCGCGGCGAAGAGCCTCCGGTGGTCGGCCACGTGGGCGGCGCGCAGCGTGTGGAAGTCCTGTCCCCCGGCGTCGTCGAGCCACTTGCGGGCCTCGGCGAGCGCCGCCTCGGGCCCGTCGGGCCGCTGCCGCCAGTCGTGGTACCCGGTGCCGACGGAGATCAGGAGCACGGCCTCGTCGGCACCGGTGACCTCGATCCCGCCGTCCGCGGCACGGGTGCTGCCGTTCACCGTCCGCACGCGTATCTCGGCGGCGAATCCGCTGCCCTCGTCGTCCCGGTAGACGGTGTCCGTGCGGCCGAGCCAGCTCGCGACGCTCGCCGGGGCGCGCCCGTGGACCGACAGGGCCGCCGCATCGGCGGAGGTGGCCGTGGCCGGGTGGGGCGTCGTCAGGCTCGTACGGAAGGTCAGGGCGCCGGGGGCGTCCGCGCTGAGGCGGACGGCCAGGACGCCCGCCGGGGCGGAGACGAAGCTCTCCCGCCGGTACCGGACTCCTCCTGCCGTGAACGACACGGTGTGCACGGCCTCGTCGAGGTCCAGGGCTCGCCGGTAGTCGGCCGCGTCGTCCTCGCCGTACTCGCCGTCCTCGCCGAGCGACGGGAAGGTCAGCAGGAGGGTGCCCAGCGGCTGGTAGGCCTCGGTGTCGGGACCCTGGAAGTGGGCGGTGGCGATCGCGTGGGCGCCGGCGTGGTCGCGGTCGCGCACCGCCTCCCGCAGGGCGGGCAGGTGGTCGGCGGCGCCGGCCCGGTCGCGGGGGCCGGGGCCGCCGGACCACAGGGTGTCCGCGTTGAGCTCGATCCGCTCGGTGCGCACGCCTCCGTAAGTCATGGCGCCGAGGCGGCCGTTGCCGAGCGGCAGCGCCTCCAGGAGGCCGTCGGCGGGGCGCCGGTACCAGAGCGGATCCGTGACGGGGTGCTGCGTGTCCGTGGGCGCGGTGTCCATCGGCGCGGGGTCCATCGGCGCGGCGTCCTTCCGGTCGTGGGCGGGGCGGGGTCCGTCGTCCGGGTGGACGGGCCGGAAGAAGGTGTTCAGGGGACGGTAGCGACGGCTCTGCGGCGGCCGGTTTCCGGACGGGCCGGTGGGCATCTCAGGGCTCCTTGGTGACGGGCGGCCGCTCGTGGTTGAGCCGGCCGGAGGCGAAGCCGTCGATCACGACCGGCGCCGCACCGAAGCCGGCGGCGGCCAGCACGTCGGCCAGGGAGGTCAACCGCGCTGCGGCGGGCACCACTTCGGCGTCGAGTTCGACCCGGACGGTGTCGCCGAGGTCGCGCACGCGCAGTTGCCCGGAGCGCAGTCCGGCGCCGGCGAGCGCCTCGCGCACCGCCCGTTCGGCGCGGTCGACGCGGGCCAGGCGGTGGCCGGTGACGGGGATGCCGTAGCGGATGCGGCTGGCCAGGCAGGGGGTGGCCGGCTTGTCCCAGGTCGGGAGGGACCACAGGCGGCTGACGGCGCGTACGTCCGCCTTGCCGAGGCCGGCGTCCAGCAGGGGCGTGCGGATCCCGCGCTCCCGCCCGGCTCGGATGCCGGGCCGGAAGGGGTCGGCCGCGTCGTCGGCGTTGGTGCCGGTGGCGACCTGGTCGAAGCCGTGTTCGCGGGCGACGGCGGCGATGACGTCGAGCACCTCGGACTTGCAGAAGTAGCAGCGGTCCTGGCCGTTGGCGCGGTAGCCGGGGCGGTTCAGCTCCTCGGTGCGGGGAGACAGGTGCGTCACGCCGAGGGTGTCGGCCAGCGCTCGGGCCGCGGCGAGCTCGCCGGAGGCGAGGCTCTCCGAAACGGCCGTCACGGCGAGCACGCCGCCCCGCCCCAGCGCGCGGGCGGCGGCCGCGAGGACGAGGGCGGAGTCGACGCCGCCGGAGTACGCGACGGCGACGGGTCCCGCTTCGCGCACCGCCGACAGCAGCGCGGCGGCCTTCTCCTCGACGGCGTCACCGCCCCTGGATTCACTGGTCACGGCGTTCCGTCCTCCTGCGTCCATCGATCCGGGTGGTCCTGCTCGGCCAGCCGCCGCGCCCGGTCGGCGACGGTGCGCAGCGGGAGGCCGGTTCGCCGCGCGGCGGCCGCGGCGTCGTCGTACTCCGCCTTGGCCCCGTACGGGCCCTGTTTGACCCGGACGGGCATGCCGTCGACCTCGACGGTGCCGGTCCGCCGGGGGGCCGCGACGCGGGTCTGGACGGTCTGGCGGACGCCGAGCGTTCCCGTCTCGGCGAGCACCAGCTCCCGGAGGTGCGGGGCGCTCTCGGGCCGGGCGAGGACGTGGAGCACGTGCGCCGGGCGGCCCTTCTTCATCACGGCCGTCGTCGTCCACGCATCGAGCGCGCCCTCGGCCAGGGCCCGCGCGATGGTGTGGGCGAGGGTCTCGCCCGTGACGTCGTCGAGGTTGGTCTCCAGGGTCACCACGGTCTCGACCGCCTCGGCGGCGCCGCCCGCCCCGACCGCGCCCGCCGGTTCCGCGCCGGACGGGGGCAGCGGGCGGCCCAGCGTGACGGCGACGACGTTCGGCCGGTCGGCGAGGACGCGGGTGCCGGCGCCGTAGCCCGTCGCCACCGGTGTCATCGTGGGCGGCGGGCCGTAGCGGGCGCCGGCGGCGCGGAGCAGGGCGGCCCCGGTCGGTGTGACGGTCTCCCCGCGCAGGTCGGTGCCGGTCACCACCGCGCCGGACAGCAGTTCCAGCGTGGCGGGGGCCGGGCAGGGCAGCAGTCCGTGCGCCGCGTGGACGCTGCCGACGCCGAGCGGGAGCGGCGCGCAGACCACCTCCGTCACGCCCAGGGCGTGGAGGGCCGCGGCGACGCCGACGAGGTCCACGAGGGCGTCGTGGCCGCCGAGTTCGTGCAGGTGGACCTCGCCGGGATCGGTGCCGTGCAGGCGGCCCTCGGCGCGGGCGATCGCGGTGAGTGCCGCAGTGGCGAGCGCGGCCACCGGCTCGGGCCGCGCGGCCGCAACCAGCTCCAGCAGTTCGGCGGCGCGCCGCTCGGAGGCGGTGTCCGTCACCCGCACCCGGGCGCTGGTGGCGGTGAGCCCGTGCACGGTCACCCGTTCGGCGTGGAGCTCCCAGCCCGTGAGGCCGGTGGCGACGACCGAGGCCCGCACCTGCTCCAGCGGTGCCCCGGCGTCGAGCAGGGCGCCGAGGAGCATGTCGCCGGCGAGGCCGGTGAACGGGTTGATCCAGCAGATCACGCGCGCCTGCTCCCCGCCCAGGCGAGCCGGTGCGCGGCCATCGCCGCGCCGAAGCCCGAGTCGATGTTGACCACGGTGATGCCGGCGGCGCAGGAGGCGTGCATGGCCAGCAGGGCCGTGACACCGGCGAGGGACGCGCCGTAGCCCGTGGAGACGGGCACGGCGATCACCGGGCAGCCGACGAGGCCGCCCACGACGCTCGCGAGGGCGCCCTCCATGCCGGCCACCACGACGACCGCGTCGCTCGCCCGCAGCTGCTCCTGGACGCGGAGCACGCGCTGGAGGCCCGCGACGCCCACGTCCTGCACGGTGGTGACGGCCAGTCCGACGGCTTCGGCCACGGCGGCGGCCTCCGCGGCCACCGGCCAGTCGGAGGTCCCGGCGGAGACGACGGTCAGCGCGAAGCCGTTCGTCCCGGCCGGGCGCCAGACCAGCAGGCCGGCCGTGGCGTCGTACGAACCCGCGGGCAGGTGGTCGAGGACCTCCCCGGCGGTCCCGGGGTCCACCCGGGTGACGAGGACCGGGCCGGAGTTGTCGCGCAGCAGTTCGGCGACGATCGCGCGGATCTGGCCGGGCGTCTTGCCGGGCCCGTAGACGACCTCGGGAAGTCCCTGGCGCTGTTCGCGGCCGATGTCCACCTGGGCGAAGCCGAGGTCGTGGACGCGGGTGGGGTGCATGCGGCTCTGCTCCTCGGGGGGTGCTGTGGTCAGGAAGAGTGCCGGCGGGCGAGCTCGGCGCCGGTTTCCCGGAGCAGGCGTCGCGTCTCGGCCATCGCGGTCGCGGGGCTGCCGGCCCGGTCGGCGAGGGAGTGGGCCGACGTGATGCCGTGGGCGGCGAGCTCGGCGGGCGACACCTCCACGCGTCCGGCGACGGCGGTGACCGGGACGCCGGCGCGGCGGGCCCGGTCGGCCACGCCGATCGGCGCCTTGCCGCGCAGGCTCTGCGCGTCGAGGCAGCCCTCGCCCACCACGACGAGGCTCGCCGAGGCCAGCGCGGCGTCCAGGCCGAGTTCGGACAGCAGCACGTCGACGCCCGGGCGCCGGCTCGCGCCGAGGACCAGCGCCGCGAACCCGGCGCCGCCGGCCGCCCCGGCTCCCGGCCGGTCGGACGGGTCCGTTCCCAGTCGCGCCGCGACGAGCCGTGCGAAGCGGGCGAGCCCGGCTTCGAGTACCGCGACCTGGCCCGGGTCGGCGCCCTTCTGCGGGGCGAAGACGGCGGCCGCGCCGTCGGCGCCGAGCAGCGGGTTGTCAACGTCGGAGGCCAGGACGAGCCGGACGCCGCGGAGGCGGGGGTCCAGGCCGGAGAGGTCAACCCGGTCCGCGTGGGCCAGGGCCGCGCCGCCGGGCGGGAGTTCGGCGCCGCGGGCGTCGACGACACGCGCGCCCAGGGCCCGGAGCAAACCTGCGCCGCCGTCGGTGGTGGCGCTGCCGCCCACGGCGAGGACGATCTCCCGGCAGCCCAGGTCCAGTGCGGCGCGCAGCAGTTCGCCCGTGCCGTAGGTGGACGCGGTCAGCGGCGCGTGCCCGTCCTCGGGCAGCAGGTGCAGGCCGGAGGCCTGGGCCAGTTCGACGACCGCCCGGTCGCCGCGGACGGCCAGGTGGGCGTCGACCGGCTCGCCCGTCGGGCCGCTCACCCGGACCGGCACCGCGTCGAAGCCGGCCGCGAGGAACGCCTCCGCCGTCCCCTCGCCCCCGTCGGCGACCGGTGCCTCGCGGACGCTCAGCTCCGGTGCCGCCTGCCGGATCCCCTCGGCGAGCCAGCGGCACGCCTGCACGGCGGTGGCCGAGCCGCGGAACTTGTCCAGGCACAGCAGGACCTGTCCTCGCGTCATGGCGCCGACGCTCCGCCGCTGCGCAGGTACGGGATCGTCATGGGCCCTTCCGGCAGGACGCACGCGCGGGCGCCCGGGCCGGCGGCGGCGAGTGCCTCGGCGACCGTCGCGGAGATGTCGGCGGTCTGTTCCAGGTGGGCGGTCGCGAGGTCGGCGTCGCTGAGGTGGGAGGTGTGCATCACCACCCGGCAGGAGGACTGGATCCGGGCCTGGACCTGCACCTGCCACTGGTCGGGCACGGTCCGCGGCCTGGCCCCGATGTCCGCGAGCAGGGCCTGCGGGGAGGGGGCCGAGGCGAGCACCTCCCGGTAGGAGCCGTGGTCGGGGAAGCCGTCGCGGCACTCGGCCGCGCAGACGATGAGGCCGCCGGGCCTGACCACCGTATGGGCGGCCGACATGCCCTTGACGGACTGGTACAGGTTCTGGTCGAGAGGGTGTCCCGCGTTGGTGGTCACCACGACGTCGAAGAGGTGGTCGACCGGGCGCATCGCGATGCGGCGGGCGGCGGCGGTGGCCGCCGCGTGCATGGGCAGCAGGTCGCCGCCGAAGGCCTCGACGATGCGGTGGTCGCGGTTGAGGACGACGTCGAGCGCGAAGTCGACGCCGGTGCCCGCCGCGATGGCGCGGACGTCGTCGTGGACGGGGTTGCCGTGGGTGACGCCCCAGGTCGCGCGGGGGTCGCCGATGCGCTTGGCGTCGTGCAGGACCAGCACGGTCTCCAGGCCCGCGAGGCCCGGGGCGACCAGTTTGGGGCCGCCGGAGAAGCCGGCGAAGAAGTGCGGCTCGACGAAACCGGTGGTGATCCGGACGTCGGCCTCCACCCACTCGCGGTTCAGCCGGACCGGGACGTCGTCGCCCCAGCGGCCCACCCATGCGAGCGCCGCGTCGTCGCGGGCGTCGTGGTTGGCGATCCGGATCCGGTCGACCACCTCGTCGCCGAACATCCGCCGCAGCTCGTGCGGGTCGTTGCCGCGGTGGGTGCCGGTGGCCACCAGGATCACCACGTCCTCGGGCCGGACGATCCCGTCGAGTTCGGCCAGGACGGCCGGGATCATCAGGTGGCGCGGCTGGGGCCTGGTGCCGTCGCAGGCGGAGATGGCGACCGTCTGGCCGGGCCTGACCCGCTCGCGCAGCGGCGGGCCGGTGACCGGTCGGCGCAGCGCGGCGCGGAGCGCGGCCGTCTCGTCGGCGGCGCCGGGGTGGTGCAGCGGCTCCACGACGGTGGTGACGGCCGGGTCGACGTCGATGTCGAGCCCGGTCTCACCGTAGGCGAGTCGGACCTTCATGCCGGCGGCTCCCCGTCGCCGGGCCGCGCCGGTCCGTCCAGCCCGTAGATCCGGGCCGCCGTGCCGCCGAAGACCTGCGCACGCTCGTGCGCTTCCAGGCCTTCCGTCAACTCGTCGGCGGTGTGGACGACTTGTTCGTAGGAGGCGGCCACCAGGCAGACCGGCCAGTCCGAGCCGAACATGACCCGCTCGGGTCCGAAGGCGTCGAGGGCGGTCTCCGCGTAGGGACGCAGGTCGGCGACGGTCCAGCCGGCCGGGTCGGCCTCCGTCACCAGGCCGGAGAGCTTGCAGGAGACGTTGGGTTCACGCGCCAGTTCGCGCAGGCGGCCGGCCCAGGGTTCCAGGTCGCCGCGCGCGATCGGCGGTTTGGCGAGGTGGTCGAGGACGAACGGCTGCTCCGGCAGGGCGCGCACCGTGTCGATGGCGGCGGGCAGTTGGTGGGCCCGGACGAGCAGGTCGTAGCAGAGCCCGGCGTCGCCGACCGCGCGCAGTCCGCGCCGGACGTCGGGGCGGGCGAGCCAGGCCGGGTCGGGTTCGCCCTGGACCAGGTGCCGGATGCCGACGAGCCGGTCGCCGCCCGGCCCTCGCCGCAGTTCGGCGAGGGTGTCGGCGATCCCGGGCGCGGTGAGGTCGGCCCAGCCGACGACGCCCGCGATCAGCGGTTCGGCGGCGGCCAGGGCGAGGAACTCCCGGGTCTCCGCGGCGTCCGGCAGGACCTGCACCAGCACGGTGCGGTCGAGGGCGGGCGCCCCGGCCCCCGGGGGCCCGGGGGCCGCGCCGCCT
>NZ_JBHWGV010000085.1:0-11101 GCF_042732955.1 Kitasatospora sp. NPDC059747
CTCCCCCGCCCCCCGCCCCCGCCCGCCGCGCGGTCCAGCTCCCGGGGCCCCCCCCCGGGGGGGGCCCCCCCCCCGGCGCCCCCCCCCCCCCCCGACGGGCGTGACCCGGGGGCTCAGCCGATGGAGCGGGGGAGCCGGGTGGTCAGGTACAGGATGGTGAACGAGCCCAGGAGCTGGATCCCGAGGCACAGGGCGAGCGCCCGGTCCATGCCCAGGGAGGGCGCGAGGGACAGGTAGAGCGTGCCGAGGGTCGCGACGCCGAGGGCGAGGCTGGACTGCTGGCCGGTGGCGAGGACGCCGCTGCCGACGCCGGCCCGGGCGGCGGGCACCTTGGAGAGGACGACCCGGAAGAGCGGGGTGCCGATCAGGCCCTGGCCGATTCCGGCGAGCGCGACCCCGGGGGCCATCCGCAGCGGCGAGAAGCCGGCCCAGTCGGCGAGGACGGTGACGGCCAGGGTGGCGAGGCCGACGGCCTGGATGACGGCCCCGGCGGTGAGCACCCGGCTGCCGAACCGGCCGATCAGGCGCGGGCCGGAGAGCGAGGCGGTGAAGTAGCCGACGGCCATCGGGACGAGCGCCCAGCCGGACGCGACCGGGCCGAGCGCCAGCCCCTGCTGCAGGGCGACGGCGATGACGAACATGAAGCCGCCGAAGCCCGCGAAGTAGGGCAGCGCGATGCCGAGGCCGCGGCGCATCTCGGGGATGCGCAGCAGGGTCGGCGGCACGAGCGGGGTGTCCCCGCGGCGCTCGGCGCGGATCTCGACCAGGGCGAACGCGACGGCGAAGACCGGGAACAGGCCCAGCAGGACCCAGGACCACACCGGCCAGCCGGCCGCCCGGCCCTCCATCAGCGGGACGAGCAGGGACAGCAGGGTCGCGGTGAGCAGGACGGTGCCGGGCACGTCGACCCGGGCGGCCCGGGTGGCGCGGCTCTCCGGGACGTAGCGGACGGCGAGGACCAGCGCGAGCAGCGCGAACGGCACGTTCAGCAGGAAGACGGAGCGCCAGCCGGTGCCGAAGACGTCCGCCGCGATCAGCATGCCGCCGAGCACCTGCCCGATGACGACCGAGATGCCGCCGACGGCGCCGTAGACGCTGAGCGCGCGCCCGCGCCGGGCGCCGTCGGTCGCGGCGGTGATGGTGCCGAGGACCTGCGGGATCAGCAGCGCGGCCGAGGCGCCCTGGGCGGCGCGGGCGGCGACCAGGGACCACGCGCCCGGGGCGAGGCCGCAGGCGAGCGAGGTGAGGGCGAAGGCGGCGGCGCCCACGACGAACAGCCGGCGGCGGCCGAAGATGTCGCCGAGCCGTCCGCCGAGCACCAGCAGGACGGCGAAGGCGATGCCGTAGCCGGCGGCGACGAGCTCCAGGACGGCGGGCCCGGCGGCGAGGTCGTGGTCGATGGTGGGCAGGGCCACGTTGACGATGAAGAAGTCCAGCATCGGCAGGAAGGCGCCGAGCAGGACGGTGATCAGGCCGGCGGTGCCGAGGGACGGGGTGCGGGGAGCGGTCGCCGCGGTGCCGGGGGTGGTGGCGGTGCGGACGGGGGCGGGAGCGACGGCGAGTTGTTGGGTCACGGGTCATACGATCCGCCCGGTCGTAGCCTGGTACCAGAGTGTGCTTATCCAGGTATAAGAAGTACCTGGCAACAGGATCCGCGGTGTCGCATCCTAGAACACATGAGCCTGACGACCGCCGCCGCGCACGCGCCCACCGCGGGGGGCTCCTCCGCGCACACCCGGACGGTGGCGCCCGCTGCAGCTCCCGCCGCGACGCCCGCAGACGCCCGCCGCCACGACCTCGCCGCCTTCCTCCGCAGCCGCCGCGAACGCCTCTCGCCCGAGCAGGTTGGCCTTCCGCCCACCGGCCGCCGCCGCACGCCGGGGCTGCGCCGCGAGGAGGTCGCGCAGCTCGCCGCCGTCGGCGTCACCTGGTACACGTGGCTGGAGCAGGGCCGGGACATCCAGGTCTCCACCCAGGTGCTGGACGCCGTCTCCCGCGCGCTGCTCCTGGACCCGAGCGAGCGCGCGCACCTGTTCACGCTGGCCGGCGCGGAGGACCCGGCGCCGGTGCTGGAGTGCCCGACGGTCACCCCGGGCGTGCGCCTGGTGCTGGAGCAGATGTCGCCCCACCCGGCGGCGGTGTTCAACACCCGCTACGACATCCTCGCGTACAACGCCCAGTACACCGCCATCGTCGGCGACCTCGACGCGCTGCCGCCCGAGGACCGCAACCTCATGTGGCTGGCGTTCACGCCCTCGCGCTTCCGCGAGGTGCTCGTCGACTACGAGACCGAACGCGACGTGATCGTGGCCCGCTTCCGCGCGGCGATGGCCGACCACGGTTCGGACCCGAGCTGGAAGTCGCTGGTCACCCGGCTGCAGAAGGCCTCGCCCGACTTCGAGGCCGCCTGGCGGCGGCACGACGTGGCCAGGCCGGGCAACGGCGTCAAGCGGTTCCTGGTGCCCGGCGTCGGGATGCTCTACTGCGAGTACACCAACTTCTGGCTGGGCCCCCGGATGGGATCGCGCATGATCACCTACACCCCGCGCGACGAGCGGACCCGCGAGCTGATGAACCTCCTGCCGAACAAGCTCTAGCGGGCCGCGGCGCGCCGCCCGAGCAGCAGGCACACGGCGGCGAGCGGCAGTTCGACGCAGCCCGCCATGACCAGCGCCGCGAGCACCGCGTGGCCGGGCCCGGCGAAGGCGATGTCCACCAGCGCGTCCCCGGCGAGCAGCAGCGCGACCGCCCCGCCCGCCCAGCGGGCGCCGGCGCTGCGCCGCCGCACGGCCGCGTCGAGCGTGAGCAGGGCGGCGAACTCCAGCAGGTCCAGGACGACCCACGGCGTCTCGTGGCAGACCGCGAGCACCGCGAGCCACGGCAGCAGCGCGACGGCGGCCAGCGCGGGCAGCCGCTCGAAGCGGGCCGGCCGCACCAGGCGGTCGAGCCGGTCCAGCGCGCCGGGACGGATGGACGGGAAGAACGGACCGGCGGCCGGACGCCCGGTCAGCACCGCGGTGCTCACTTCGCACCCCCGACAGCCGCCCGGACCCGCACCCGTTCCAGCCCCAGCCGCTCGACCCGGCCCGCCGACGCGCCCGCGGCCGGAGCCGTGACTACGACCCCGGTGAACGGCCCCTCGGCCCAGGCGAGCCAGAACTGTCCGCCCACCGCGACGACTTCACCCGCCACGGCGGCCCGCGGCCCGCGCAGCCACCCGCCGCCGGTGAACACCACCGCCGGAGCTGCGCCGCCGGCCGCCAGCCGCCCCCACGCGAGCACGCGGGAGACCCGGCCGCCGGCCGCCGTCCGCCGCGCCCCGCGCAGCAGCTGCGGCGTGAGCCGGGCGGCGACCAGGACGTCGGCCAGCTCGCCGTGCTCGTACACCTCCAGCGCGGCCCGGCCGCGGCCGGCGCGCACGCTGCGCACCGACCACGGCCCGGGCCCGGCCGGCAGCGTCCCGTCCGGCTCCGGCGCGCGGCGGAGCGCGTCCCCGGGAACACCCCCGTGATTCCCGGGGACGGGCCGCCCGTGCGGCGGAGTGGCTTCGTCCGATGCGGTGCTCGTCATGTCCCCAAGCCTTCCGCCGAGGCCACCCCGCTGTCGGTAGTGCCCCACCCCGAACCGGGGGTGTACCTAGCTACACCCCGGTTCTGCACACCCCTTCATGGCGACCGGCGATCATGGGCCTCTACGCTGTCGGCCATGCCCTCCACCACGTTGCGCCGAGCGCTCGTCAGGAGCCTGCGGCGGCCTCCGTGGTCGGCGGCGGCCTGGCGGGACACCCGCCTCATAGCCGCCGGGATCCCGCTGGCCGCACCGGTCTGGCTGGCCGTCACCGAGCCGACGCTGCTGTTCCCGGTCACGGCCCTGGTCGTGGTCCTCGCCCGCCCGCTCACCGCCGCCCAGCGCGGCCGGCTGCGCGCCCTCGCCGGGGTGGACGTGCCGCCCCCGCCCGGCGCGACCCGCCGGGGCCGCCCGCTGACCTACCTGAGCACCGGGGTGAACTGGCGTCAGATCGGCTACCACCTGCTCGTCGGCCCGCTCCTGGCGCTCGCCTCGCTGTGCGTCGTCTGGTGCTGGGGCGCCGGCCTGGTGCTGGCCACCCTGTACGGCTGGGTGTGGATGATGCCGGTCGACACCCCGCTGCGCTGGGAACTGGCCGGCACGGACGTGGCGCTCACCGCCGCCGGCGTGCTGCTGCTGGCCGCGTCACCCTGGCTGGCCGCGCTGGCCGCCTGGCTGGAGACCGGCGCCGCGCAGAAGCTGCTCGGCCCGAACCGGGCCGAGGCGCTGGAGCGCCGGGTCGAGGAGATCGCCGAGAGCCGGGCCGGCCTGGTCGACGCGGTCGACGCCGAGCGCCGCCGGATCGAGCGCGACCTGCACGACGGCGCCCAGCAGCGCCTCACCTCCCTCGCGATGAACCTCGGCCTGGCCCGCCGCACCCTCAAGGACGTCCCGCCGGACGCCATGGCGGTCATCGTCGCCGCGCACGAGGAGGCGCAGGCGGCCATCGACGAGCTGCGCGACCTGGTCCGCGGCCTGCACCCGGCCGTCCTGGAGGACCGCGGCCTGGACGCGGCGCTGTCCGGGATCGCCGCCCGGGCCCCGCTGCCGGTGCGCCTGGACGTCGAACTGGCCGAGCGGATCGCCCCGACGGTCGAGGCGGTCGCCTACTTCACCGTCTCCGAGGCGCTCACCAACGTGGCCAAGCACGCCCGCGCCACGAGCGTCGACGTGTCGGTGCGGACGGCCGGGGGCAGGCTGCGCCTGGTCGTCAGCGACGACGGCGTCGGCGGCGCCGATCCGACGCGCGGCAGCGGGCTCACCGGTCTGCGCCAGCGCGCCGCCTCCGTCGACGGCACGCTGTCCGTTCTGAGCCCCCTCGGGGGCCCCACCACACTCACCGTGGAGTTGCCGTGCGCGCTGTGATCGCCGAGGACTCGGTCCTGCTGAGGGTCGGGCTGGTCAAGCTGCTGGAGGCGGTGAGCTTCGAGGTCGTGGCCGAGGTCGGCGACGCCGAAGCCCTGCTGATCGCCGTCGAGGAGCACCGTCCCGACGTGGTGGTCGCGGACGTCCGGATGCCGCCGGGCTTCCACGACGAGGGCGTGAAGGCCGCGATGGTCATCCGCCGGCAGTGGCCGGAGGTGGCCGTCCTGCTGCTCTCCCAGTTCGTCGAGGAGCGCTACGCCGCCGACCTGCTGTCCACCAACACCAGCGGCGTCGGCTACCTGCTCAAGCAGCGGGTGGCCAACGTGGACGACTTCCTCGACGCGCTCCAGCGGGTCGCCGCGGGCGGCACCGCGCTGGACCCGGAGGTCGTCGCCCAGCTGCTGGTGCGCCGCCACCGGGACCCGCTGGAGAAGCTGACCCCGCGCGAGCGGGACGTCCTCGCCCTGATGGCGGAGGGCCGCTCCAACGCCGCGATCGCCGCGTCCCTGGTGGTCAGCGACAGCGCGGTGGCCAAGCACATCAACTCGATCTTCACCAAGCTCGACCTCCCGCCGGCCGACGACAGCCACCGCCGGGTGATGGCCGTGCTGCGCTTCCTGGAGGTCGGGTAGCCATGGCGGACGCTACGGGGGAGGCCCGGCCCGCCGGGCCGCGCGGGGTGCCGGGGCGGGCGGCGACGTGGCGGATCATCGGCTCGCTCAGCCTCGCGTTCCTGCTGGTCACGGCCGTGTCGCAGACCCTCGGCCTGGTGGCGCGCCAGCAGAAGACCGAGCAGAAGACGTACGACCACGTCGTCGTCCGCAAGCTCCAGCTGGCCACGGGCAGTGCGTCCGTGCAGGTCAGGGCGGGCAAGGACGACCGGGTCGTGGTCCGCAGGAACCTGAACTACACGTTCCGCGCGCCGCAGGTCTCGACCGTGATCGAGGGCGACGTCCTGGTCGTCGGCGTGTCCTGCCGGCAGCCGCTGCCGTTCCTCAGCTGCGGCGCCGAGATCGAGCTGGAAGTGCCGCAGGGCACCGGGGTGACCGGCTCGGTGGACTCGGGCAGTGTCGACGTGGCGGACCTGAGCGGTGAGGTCAGGCTGGACGCGACCTCCGGGGCGCTGTACCTGCGCCGCCTCTCCGGCGAGGTCCACACCCGGACCACCTCGGGCATGGTGCAGGGCACGGAGCTCGGCTCGGGCCGGGTGGAGGCGAGCAGCACCTCGGGCTCCGTGGAGCTGGACTTCGTCAGGGCCCCGCACGCGGTGGACGTGAGCACCACCTCCGGCTCGGCGACGATGACGCTCCCGAAGGGCAGCCGGTACGCCTTCAGCGGGCAGGTCGGCTCGGGCAGCCGCAGCGTCGACCCGAACCTGTCCGACGCCTCCAGCCCGGACAGCCTCCGGGCCTCGGTCGCGTCGGGCTCGCTGCGGATCGGCTACCGGGAGGATGGCCGAAGCGGGTGAGCCGGGTGGGGGACAATGGAGAGTCCCGTCCCCTGCTCCCGAGGTCAGCCGCGCATGACAGCCACGCCCGCACCCACCGCGACCAGCACCGACTTCGCGCCGCTGGACATCGGCCCGATCCAGGTGTGGCCGCCCGTCGTGCTGGCGCCGATGGCCGGCATCACCAACGCGCCGTTCCGCACCCTGTGCCGGGAGCAGAGCGGCGGCAAGGGCCTGTACGTCTCGGAGATGATCACCACCCGGGCGCTGGTCGAGCGCAACGCCAAGACCATGCAGCTGATCAAGTTCGACCCGAGCGAGAAGCCGCGCTCGATCCAGCTGTACGGCGTGGACCCGGTGACGGTCGGCAAGGCCGCCCGGATGATCTCGGACGAGGGCCTGGCCGACCACATCGACCTCAACTTCGGCTGCCCCGTCCCCAAGGTGACCCGCAAGGGCGGCGGCTCGGCGCTGCCGTACAAGCGCAACCTGCTGCGCGAGATCCTGCGCGAGGCCGTCGCCAACGCGGGCGCCCTGCCGGTGACCATGAAGATGCGCAAGGGCATCGACGACGACCACCTCACCTACCTGGACGCCGGCCGGATCGGCGCCGAGGAGGGCGTGGCGGCGATCGCCCTGCACGGGCGCACCGCCGCCCAGCACTACGGCGGGACGGCCGACTGGTCGGCGATCGCCCGGCTGCGCGAGTCCGTGCCGGCGCACGTCCCGGTGCTGGGCAACGGCGACATCTGGTCGGCGGACGACGCGCTGCGGATGATGCGCGAGACCGGCTGCGACGGCGTCGTGGTGGGCCGCGGCTGCCTCGGCCGTCCGTGGCTGTTCCGCGACCTCGTCTCGATCTTCGAGGGCGACGTCGACTACGCCCGCCCGGACTTCGGCTACGTCGCCGCGGCGATGGTCCGGCACGCGCAGCTGCTCGGCGAGTGGCTGGGCGACGAGGCGCGCGGAGTGATCGACTTCCGTAAGCACGTCGCCTGGTACACCAAGGGCTTCTCGGTCGGTTCCGAGCTGCGGGTGCGGCTGGCCAACTCGTCGTCGCTGGCCGAACTGGCCGAAACCCTGGCCCTGGTGGAGCAGTCCCAGCCGTGGCCGGCCGGTGCCGACGGCCCGCGCGGACGGACCGCCGGCAACAACCGCGTGGTCCTGCCCGAGGGCTGGTTGGACGATCCGTACGACTGCGCCCGGCCGGGCGCGGACGCCGAATCGGACACCTCTGGCGGATGATCTGTACGGGGCGTCGAAATGACCCCTCATGAGGGGTCGGACGCCCTGGCCCAGCCCTCTTGTCCAATCTGGACAGGAGGGCTCCCTTTTGGCAGTGGATCATGACTCAGCGAGCACGATTCTGGACGGAGTGCGACGATCGTCGGAGCCGGACTACGTTCGACCGGCGCGACGCGCTGGTGACACTTGCCACACGCGGCCGGGACTGACGCGGGGTCAGTGGACGAAATGGCCAGATCGGCCGTGGATCGCTTCCCGAAGCCGCCCGGCCACGGACGGCCGATCCGGGTGCAGGAAATCAAGCCGGGGCAACGCGGTCGACCACCGCCCGCTACCGTGCGTCCGGATCGTGTGATCTTCACGTTTCCATGCCTTCAAGACTTGAACGCTGGCTCGCGTCAGCCGGACGATTTCGGCTCCAGAGGTGAACGCCGTTACGCGCATTCGATCTAGCGGGTTACCCCTGGGTACCGGCCTCGTACGGCCTATTGGGGGCAGAGAAAGACCTTCGAAATGGGTATGTTCTCCGGCGTCAGGGCAACCGCGTACGAGGAGACCGACCCGTGCCGTCCCAGCAGAAGTTTGTTTACTCCTTCACCGAAGGAAACAAGGACCTCAAGGATCTTCTTGGCGGCAAGGGCGCGAACCTGGCCGAGATGACCAACCTGGGTCTCCCCGTCCCTCCGGGATTCACCATCACCACCGAGGCCTGCAAGGTCTTCCTGGAGACCGGCAGTGAGCCCTCCTCCCTGCACGAGGAGATCAGCGCCCACCTGGCCGCCCTCGAGGAGGAGATGGGCAAGAAGCTCGGCCAGGCCGACAACCCGCTGCTGGTCTCCGTCCGTTCGGGTGCCAAGTTCTCCATGCCCGGCATGATGGACACCGTCCTGAACATCGGCCTGTCCGACACCTCGGTGGTCGGCCTCGTCGCCCAGTCCGGCAACGAGCGCTTCGCCTGGGACTCCTACCGCCGCCTGGTCCAGATGTTCGGCAAGACCGTGCTGGGCGTCGACGGCGAGCTGTTCGAGGAGGCCCTGGACGAGGCCAAGCACGCCAAGGGCACCGTCAACGACCTGGACCTGGACGCTTCCGACCTCCGGGAACTCGTCGAGGTGTTCAAGGGCATCGTCGAGCGCGAGACCGGCCGGGCCTTCCCGCAGGACCCGCGCGAGCAGATGGACCTCGCCGTCCACGCCGTCTTCCACTCCTGGAACGGCGACCGTGCCCGGCTGTACCGCCGCCAGGAGCGCATCCCGAACGACCTCGGCACGGCGGTCAACGTCTGCACCATGGTCTTCGGCAACCTCGGCGAGGACTCCGGCACCGGCGTCGCCTTCACCCGCGACCCCTCCACGGGTGCGCAGGGCGTCTACGGCGACTACCTCTCCAACGCCCAGGGCGAGGACGTCGTCGCCGGCATCCGCAACACCCTGCAGCTGTCCGAGCTGGAGAAGCTCGACAAGAAGTCGTACGACGAGCTCATGGCGATCATGCAGAAGCTCGAGAACCACTACCGCGACCTCTGCGACATCGAGTTCACCATCGAGCGCGGCAAGCTCTGGATGCTGCAGACCCGCGTCGGCAAGCGCACCGCCGCCGCGGCCTTCCGGATCGCCGTCCAGCTCGTCGACCAGGGCCTGATCGACCTGGACGAGGCGCTGATGCGCGTCACCGGCGGCCAGCTGGCCCAGCTGATGTTCCCGCGCTTCGCCCCGACCGCCGAGTCCAAGCAGATCGGCTGGGGCCTCGCCGCCTCGCCGGGCGCCGCGATCGGCAAGGTCGTCTTCGACTCCTACACCGCCGTCAAGTGGTCCCGCTCGGGCGAGAAGGTCATCCTGGTCCGCCGGGAGACCAACCCGGACGACCTGGACGGCATGATCGCCGCCGAGGGCATCCTCACCTCGCGCGGCGGCAAGACCTCGCACGCCGCCGTCGTCGCCCGCGGCATGGGCAAGACCTGTGTCTGCGGTGCCGAGGAGCTGGAGGTCGACACCAAGGCCCGCAAGTTCACCACCGCCGACGGCCTGGTGGTCCACGAGGGCGACGTCGTCTCCATCGACGGCGCCAGCGGCAAGGTCTACCTCGGTGAGGTACCGGTCCTGCCGTCCCCCGTGGTCGAGTACTTCGAGGGCACCCTGCACGCCGGCGCCGACGTCCAGGGCGGGCTGGTCCAGGCCGTCCACCGGCTGATGTCGCACGCCGACGGCCGCCGCCGCCTGGCCGTGCGCGCCAACGCCGACAACGCCGAGGACGGCGGGCGCGCCCGCCGCTACGGCGCCCAGGGCATCGGCCTGTGCCGCACCGAGCACATGTTCCTCGGCGAGGAGCGCCGCAAGGAGGTCGAGCACCTGATCCTCGCGGACAACGACAAGGACCGCGAGCAGGCCCTCTCCACCCTGCTGCCGCTGCAGAAGAGCGACTTCCTGGAGCTGTTCCAGGCGATGGACGGACTGCCCGTCACCGTCCGCCTGCTCGACCCGCCGCTGCACGAGTTCCTGCCGAACATCACCGAGCTGTCGGTGCGCGTCGCCCTCGCCGAGGCCCGCAAGGACCCGAACGAGAACGACCTGCGCCTGCTGCAGGCGGTGCACAAGCTGCACGAGCAGAACCCGATGCTCGGCCTGCGCGGCGTGCGCCTCGGCCTGGTCATCCCCGGCCTGTTCGGCATGCAGGTGCGCGCCATCGCCGAGGCCGCCGCCGAGCGCAAGCTGGCCGGCGGGGACCCGCGTCCCGAGGTGATGATCCCGCTGGTCGGCACCGTCCAGGAGCTGGAGCTGGTCCGCGACGAGTGCGAGCGCGTGCTCGCCGAGGTCGCCCAGTCCACCGGCGTGAGCCTGGACATCAAGCTCGGCACCATGATCGAGCTGCCGCGCGCCGCGGTGACCGCCGGTCAGATCGCCGAGGCCGCCGAGTTCTTCTCCTTCGGCACCAACGACCTGACCCAGACGGTGTGGGGCTTCTCCCGCGACGACGTCGAGGCCTCGTTCTTCACCGCCTACCTGGAGAAGGGCATCTTCGGGGTCTCCCCGTTCGAGACCATCGACCGCGACGGCGTCGGCTCGCTCGTCAAGCACGCCGTCGAGGCCGGCCGGGCCACCCGCCCCGACCTCAAGCTCGGCGTCTGCGGCGAGCACGGCGGCGACCCGGAGTCGGTCCACTTCTTCCACGAGGTGGGGCTGGACTACGTGTCCTGCTCCCCCTTCCGGATCCCGGTGGCGCGCCTGGAGGCAGGCCGCGCCGCCATCGAGACGGCGGGCAGCGACTCGCGCTGAGGCAGGGAGGCATCCCCTCCTCAAGCGCGTGGTCGACTGACCGCTCTCCCTCCCGCCGGGAGGGCGTGCACCGGAGCTCGGCGCAGGAGAACCGGCGTACGTAACACGGCCGGGGGGGGGGGGGGGGGCGGCGGGGGGGCCCCCCCGCCCCGCGGGGGGGGGGGGGGGCGCGCCCCCCCCGGGCCCGACCCCCGCGGCGGCAAGC
>NZ_JBHWGV010000085.1:11111-41827 GCF_042732955.1 Kitasatospora sp. NPDC059747
GCCGCCCCCGCCGCCGCCCCCCCGACCCCCACCCCGCACCCAGCGGAGACCCCCGCCGGCCCCCCCCCCCCCCCCCCCCCCCCCCCCCCCCCCCCCCGGCCGTACGTGTGTTGCGGCGGCCACCCACCCGTGGGCCTTCCCCCGGTGCTGGCAAGCTGGTGCGCATGACCAGACGCAAAAGCCCGCTCGTAGTCGTGGCCGTCCTGATCCTGGCCGTCCTCGGGGCGGTCGGGTACCTGCTCGCCGGCAAGGGCGGCAGCAGCCACTCCAAGGCCTCCGGCTCCTCCACCGCAGCCGCCGCGAACTCCGCGGGTTCCCCGGGCGCCAAGTCCCAGGCCCCGAAGCCGTCCCCGCCCGCCGGCCGCACCCCCGCCCCGAGCGGCACCTGGGTGCCCGCCGACCCCGCGCTGGCCGACGTCTGCCGCACCAAGCTCCCCAGCCAGGCCCAGGACACCCTCGGCCTGATCGACAAGGGCGGCCCCTACCCGTACAACCGCGACGGCATCGTCTTCGAGAACCGCGAGAGCCGCCTGCCCAAGAAGTCCGACGGCTATTACCACGAGTTCACCGTCGTCACCCCGGGCTCCAACGACCGCGGCACCCGACGCGTCGTCACCGGCGGCGCCGGCGAGCAGTACTGGTCCCCCGACCACTACGCGACCTTCCAGGAGATCGACCCGCGCTGCTGAAAGTACTTTCCAGTCCGGAAGGTAGATGCCATAGTGGAATCACCGTCGCCGTCCGAGGGGGATTCCATGAGCGACTCCGTTTCCACACCCGCTTCCACACCCGCCGACCTGCCCGCCGCCGAGGCGCTGCGCCTGGCCGACCGCGCCAGGGCGGCCGCCCGGCTGCCCGTGCCGACGCCCCGCTGGTACGGGCCGGCGTTCGCGGCCGGCTTCACCGCCCTCGGTGCAGGGTGCGGTTGGGCCGTCGACACACAACGGACCTGGGTGATCGGCGTGTTGTGCGGCATCTGGAGCATCTGCAGCGCCGCTGCCGCCCAGCACGCCATGCGCGGCAGCGGCATCATGCCGCGGGGAATCGATGCCCACATCGGCGGCGCCGTCCTCCTGGCCGTCCTGCTGGTCACGGTGGCCGGGCTGGCCGTCGTGGCTCTCGCCGTCTGGGCGGGTGCGGGTCCGCAGTGGGTCGGCGTCGCGGGCGGCGTGGCCGCGGGCGCCGCCTTCTGGGCTGCGACCGAGCGGCTCAACGACCGTGCCCGGCATCTGCGGGAGGCCCGCTGATGCCCCTCTCCCTCGACCCACTGCTCCAGCACCCCACCCGGCTTGCCGCGCTCGCCTTCCTCAGCGCCTGCCGCGAGGCCGAGTTCGGCGCCGTCCGCGACCACTGCGAGGTCTCCGACTCCGTCCTGAGCAAGGCCGCGACCGCTCTCGAAGAGGCTGGCTACGTGGCCGTGAAGAAGGGGTACGTCGGCAAGCGCCCCCGCACTTGGCTCACCGCCACCCGCGCCGGCCACGCCGCCCTTGCCCACCACCTTGCCGAACTCCGGCGACTCGTCGCGGCGGCCGAGGCCGCCGGAGCCCAGCACGCGGCCCGGGCGCAGCAAGGGAGTTGACGCCCTCAACGCGCCCGCCGCCAGGTGATCCTGGCGTGCGGGCCGTGGGGGCCGGTGGTCAGCAGGGCGGTCAGCTCGTGGAGGACCGGGGTCGGGTCGCGGCGCAGCTGGACCGGGGTGGTGCGGACGACCGGGAGGCCGGCGGTGGTGAGGCGGTTGGCCCGGACCAGGCTGCGCTCGTGGTCGGCCGGGCGCAGGTGCCAGGCCCGTGAGTCGATCTCCAGCGCCACGCACGCGTGCGGCCAGTAGGCGTCGGGCACGGCGAGGAAGCGGCCGTCCAGGAACAGCACCGGGTTCCACAGCGGCTCCGACAGGCCCGAGCCCCGCAGGAGGTCGCGCGCCTCGCCCTCGACCACCGACCGCACCCCGGACGTCAGGTCCTCGACCACCTGGGCGACCTGCGGCAGCCCGAGCGCACCCGGCCGGGCGAGCAAGTGGTCCAGCAGCTCGCCGAGTTCGCAGTGCCGCCGCTGGACCGCCTCCGCGCACAGCGCCCGGAAGCGCCGCAGGCCCGGCTCGCGCGGGGCGAGGTCCGCCAGTGCCCGCGCGACGGTGGTGCTCCACAGCCCGTCGTCCCGCTGGTACCCGCTCGGCATCGGCCCGGCCGCCCGGTGGATCCGGACGAACTCGCGGTCGCCGACCCGGCGTTGCCCCGGGATCAGCACGTCGACGCCGATGAGGTCGGCCGGGTGCCCGGCGCTCGGCAGACCCGCGTCCGCGAGCACCGCGAACCCGGTCAGCAGGACTTCCCCGGTCTGCGGCGAGCGCCCCTTCGGCGCCGCGTACGCCAGTGCGGCGCGCAGCCGTTGATGTGCGGTCAGCCGCCCCGTCTGCAGGCAGATCACCCGGGGCAGCACCTGCTGCCACGGCCCGCCCGGCCGCAGCCGGTGGGCGATCGTGCCGGACGGCACCCCGAGGCGGCGCAGCTGCGCCCGGGTGACGACGTGCTGCTGGTCGGCGCCGAGCAGGGCGACGGGGTCGAGGGAGTCGAGGGGAATGGCGCAGGTCATGTCACGGTGCTTCCCACCAGGATCGGATGTATGCGAAACATCGCCCGTGGGAGGGGCCCGGCAAAACAGGTTGACGCGGCCTCGGCCGGGCCGGTGAGCTGGGGGCATATGACGACTCCCCACCAAGGCCCCGCGTTCGACGCGCTCGTCGGCCTCTCCGTGGCCGACGCCCTCGGCGCCCAGTTCTTCGTCCCCGAGGTCGCCGCCGCGCACCTCGCCGCCCGCACGACTCCGCCCGCGCCCTGGCCGTGGACCGACGACACCGAGATGGCCTGCTCGGTGTACGCCGCCCACACCGAGCGCGGCACCGTCGACACCTTCGACCTGACCTACGCCTTCGCCCTCCGCCACGACTTCGACCGCGGCTACGGCCCCGCCGCCAACCGGATGCTCCGGCTGATCCGCGAGGGCGGGGACGCCGCGGCGCTGGCCGCCGGACTCTTCGACGGCCAGGGCTCGTACGGCAACGGCGCCGCGATGCGGGTCGCCCCGCTCGGCGCCGCGCTCGCCGACGACCCGGACGCGTGCGTCCGGCTGGCCGCGCGCACCGCGGTGATCACGCACACCCACCCGCAGGCCGTCGACGGCGCCGTCGCCGTCGCGGTGGCCGCCGCGTACGCCGTGCGGGCCCGGCGCGAGCCGCTGACGCCGGACGGCCTGCTGCGGAAGGTCCTGCACCACACCCCGGACGGCGCCGTGCGGGACGGGCTCGCCGAGGCGCGCCACCTGCTCGCGGAGCCGGACTTCCGCGTCGCCGCGAAGGTGCTCGGCAACGGCAGCCGGACGTCCGCCGCCGACACCGTCCCGTACGCGCTGTGGTGCGCCGCCCGTCGGCTCGGCGACTATCCGGCGGCCGTGTGGGAGGCGATCGCGGCCGGGGGCGACGTGGACACCGTCGCCGCCATCACCGGGGGAGTGGTCGCCGCGCACACCGGCACCGCCGGCGTCCCGGAGGCCTGGCGGTCCGCCCGCGAGCCGCTGCCCGCCTGGGCGTTCCCGGTGCCGGGGTCCGTCACGGCCGCCCGCGCCCGCGCAGAGCTGCTCGTGCCGCGGCCGCACCCCGTCCCCGACGTGGTGTGGAGCGACGAGCAGTGGCAGCGCCTGCGGACCGGGCTCGACGGCTGGAGCGTCCGTACCGGGGAGGGCGTCCTGAGCATCTGCGACGCCGTGAGCGGCCACCCCGTGTGGGAGGTGGCGGTCACGCGCGTGCGCGGCGTCTGGCGTCCCGTCTCGGCGGTCGTCGAGGCCGGGCGGCGCGGGCCGTGGGACCCGGGCGTCCTCGCCCGGGTCCTGGGGTCCGCCGACGGTGGGCCGCTCAGGCCGTGACGCTCAGGCCGTAGCTCAGATGGCCGGAGCCGCTGCCGCCGTGTCTAAGGCACTCCTGGTTGATCTCCGGATCCGGGGCGCTCGGCGACGTGGCGTTGGCGATCCGCAGCTCGATGATGTCCCGGACGGCCGGCCATTCGGCGTCCAGGATCGAGTAGAACGCGGTGGACCTGACCACTCCGTCCAGACCGCGCGAGTGCGCCCGGCGGACGCCCTCGGAGGTCGCGCCCAGCCGCTCGATCGCCGTGCGCGAGCGCAGGTTGCGGGCGTCGGCGCGCAGCGAGATCCGCTGCACCCCCCAGGTCTCGAAGGCGTGGCGCAGCATCAGCAGCTTGGCCTCGGTGTTGATGCCGGTGCCCTGGGCCCGCGGCGAGAGCCAGGTGTTGCCGATCTCCGCGGCGTCCGGCACGGCGGTGGCCGGGTCGCCGTGCGGCACGCCCGGGACCGGCGGCCACACCAGCGGGCCCTGCCAGTAGTCGAGTTCCAGGAAGCGGGTGGATCCGACCACCCGGCCGTCGGCGGCGTTCACCGTCGCGAACGGCAGCGACCGGCCCGCGGCCTGGTCCGCGAGGGCGCGCGCGACGTAGTCGCGGGCCGCTTCGAGGCCGTGCGGGACGGGGGTGAAGGCGTAGGTCGTACGGTCCTCGGCGCCGGCCTCGGCGATGGCCTCGGCGTGGTGCGCGGCGAGGGGCTCCAGCCGCACGGTGCGGCCGGTGAGGGTGACAGGTACGGGCACGGAACCTTCTGTCCTTCATCGGTCGTAGGGGGCATCTCGCGCCGGGGTGCGGCACGGGCTGCGGTGGACTGGTTCGCCCCGGCCCGGTGACCGGTCGCCGGGTACCCCGGTGCGCGCCGGAGGTCCGGTCGGGCGGGGCGGGGGCGGCGGCCCGGAGCGGGCGGCGCGGGTGCCGGAATGGTCACGGGTCCACGGACCGGTCCGGCGGGATGTGCGAGGGGACAGTATGCGTCCGCGAAATGGCCGAGGAGGAACGAGAGCGCGAAAGGAAGCGGGCGGCCAGATGAAGGCAAGATGCGTCGTGGGTTCTGCCGGCACCGATCCGGGACGTGATCGACGGCGTTACGGACGACGTGATGACGACGCGACGATGCGAGGCAGCGAGAGGACGATACCCGCCAGAAGGCGGTGCGTCACTTCGCGGCGCGCGTTTGGGGGCTCGGGTCGTCGCGGCGCGCTCCGGATCTTGCTGCCGGGACCCCTTGGCGACCCCCCTGACCAGCGGCTTTTCGATCGGGTGCGATCATGGTTCGCGGCGGTCGGGCGCGGCCGCGGCGACGTCGTCCGGGTGGGCGGGAATTCCGGCGGCGCGCCGCACGCTGGAGACGACGAGAAGGGCGAACAGCCGGGTCCGCCGGGACGAGCAGAGAACGGGGTTGGGTGCGCGGTGCGTGATTTCCAGGCGCTGTACGAGCTGGATCAGCAGGGCGTGGCCGCCGTGGCCGCGGCGAACGCCGAGCTGAGCGACACCGGTGCGGGCCTCGTGCTGCTCCACCACTTCGAGGGCTTCATGGACGCCGGCGAGGCCGGCGGGCAGGTGGTGGACCACCTGCTGGAGTCGGGGTCGCCGCAGGTCGTCGCCCGCTTCGACCACGACCGCCTGGTGGACTACCGGGCCCGCCGCCCCTCGATGGTCTTCGACCGCGACCACTGGACGTCGTACGACCCGCCGGAGATCCTGCTCCAGCTGGTGCGCGACGCCGCCGGCGCGCCGTTCCTGCTGCTCAGCGGCCCCGAGCCGGACGTCGAGTGGGAGCGCTTCGCGGGCGCCGTCCGCGAACTGGTGGAGCGCTTCGAGGTCCGGCTGAGCCTGGACTTCCACGGCATCCCGATGGGCGTGCCGCACACCCGCCCGGTCGGCCTGACGCCGCACGGCAACCGGCTCGACCTGGCCGCCGACCACCCGCAGTGGTTCGAGCAGGCGCAGGTCCCCGGCAGCGCGCAGGCGCTGCTGGAGTACCGGCTCGCCGAGTCCGGCCACGACGTCCTGGGCTTCGCCGTGCACGTGCCGCACTACGTGGCGCGCTCGGCCTACCCGGCGGCCGCGGTGCTGATCCTGGAGGCCGTGCAGTCGGCCACCGGCCTGGTGCTCCCGGGCACCGGACTGCGCCGCCGGGTGGACGAGGTCCACGCCGACATCGAGGAGCAGCTGTCCCAGGGGGACGGCGAGTTGCGGTCCGCGATCCGCGGCATGGAGGGCCAGTACGACGCCGTGGCGGGCGCGGAGAGCCGGGAGAGCCTGCTGGCGGAGCCGGTCGACCTGCCCTCGGCGGACGAGCTGGGCCGCCGCTTCGAGCAGTTCCTGGCCGAGCACGAGCGCGGCACGGAATAGGGAATAGCGGGACAGCCGACCGGGAGTCATCCGGCGCCCGCCGTTCGTTGGCCCCTGCGGTGCCCGGGGGACGGGTCGCCGCAGCGAGACGATTGCTGCCCCCGGGGGGATGCCATGCCGATGACGACACGCCCGGCCGCCGCCGTGACGGCCGCCGGGCTGGCCGCGGTGCTGCTCGCGGCCTGCAGCTCCGGGAGCGGGTCGGACGGCGCGTCCGGGAAGGGCTTCGCGGGCGCGCTGCCCGCTCACGCCCCGGCGACGCCCACGGCCACGCAGACACCCACGCCGACGCCGACTCCGCTCCCCGCCGGGCCCTACGTGGCGCTCGGCGACTCCTACACCGCCGGCATCAAGATCGCCCCGCAGGTCGGCGACCCGAAGGGCTGTGACCGCTCCGGGGTCAACTACCCGTCCCTGGTGGCGAAGGCACTCGGGCTGGCACCCGGCCAGTTCCAGGACGTCAGCTGCAGCGGCGCCCGCACCGGCGACCTCACCAGCCCCCAGCAGACCGACGGCGGCGCCAACCCGCCCCAGCTGGACGCGCTCACCCCGGCCACCCGCCTGGTCACGGTCGGGATCGGCGGCAACGACGCGGGCTTCATGGAGGTCGTCACCCAGTGCGCCAAGGACAACCTGGTGGACGCGGTGAAGGGCCTCGTCGGCAGCGGGCGCGCCGCCTCGCCCTGCCGGGACCGCTACGCCGCCGGCGGCACCGACGAGGTGCAGCGCAAGGTCGACGCGGCCGGTGACCGGCTCGGCCGGGCCCTGAAGGAGATCGGGCGCCGCTCCCCGAAGGCCCGGGTGTACGTGGTCGGCTACCCGGCCCTGCTCCCGGCCGACCCGGCGAGCTGCGGGCCGGTGCTCGGCAGCACCCTCGCCCCCGCCGACCTCGGCTTCCTGGTCGAGAAGGAGCAGCAGCTCAACGGCATGCTCCGCAAGCGCGCGGAGAGCGCCGGCGCGGTCTTCGTGGACGCGGCCACCCCCTCCGCGGGGCACGACATGTGCGCCGGAGGGGCCCGCTGGGTCGAGCCGCCGTTCCCGGCCCCGGGCCTCGCGGCGATCCACCCGAACGCCAAGGGCCAGGAGGCGGTGGCCGCCGTCGTCCTCAAGGCCGTCAAGGGCTGAAGAGGGCCGAACAGGGCTGAAGTGGGCCGAAAGGGCCGAAGGGCCCGAACGGCAGGGCACGGCGCGTACGCAAAGGATTCACGCCCCGGTCCGCGCCCCTTCGCGCGCGGCACACCCCGCGTGTCGGAGGCGCGGCGTACGGTGAAGCCCATATGGACGACACTGCGCACCGCCCCGCCGCCGCCCCCGACCCGTACGACCACGCCGCGGAGGCCCGCTGGGTCCCCGAACCCGACAAGCGTCCCGGTCGCACGGCCTTCCAGCGCGACCGCGCCCGGGTGCTGCACTCGGCCGCGCTGCGCCGCCTGGCCGGCACCACGCAGGTGGTCGCCCCGATGCGCAGCGACTTCCCCCGCACCCGGCTCACCCACTCCCTCGAATGCGCGCAGGTCGGCCGGGAGTTGGGCGCGGCCCTGGGCTGCGACCCGGACCTCGTCGAGACGGCCTGCCTGGCCCACGACATCGGCCACCCGCCCTTCGGCCACACCGGCGAGGAGGCCCTCGACCAGGCCGCCGAGGCCTGCGGCGGCTTCGAGGGCAACGCGCAGTCCCTGCGCATCCTCACCCGCCTGGAACCCAAGCGCTTCGCCCCGCAGGACGAGCAGCCCGCCGCCCGCCTCGCCCCCTGGCCGGGCCGCAGCGTCGGCCTCAACCTGACCCGCGCCGCCCTCGACGCCGCCACCAAGTACCCGTGGACCCACGGCGCCCACCCGGGCGACCCGGCCTCGCCCAAGTACGGCGTCTACGCCGACGACCTGCCGGTCTTCCGCTGGCTGCGGGCGGGCTCCCCGGCCGGGCGCAAGTGCTTCGAGGCCACCGTCATGGACTGGTCCGACGACGTCGCCTACTCCACCCACGACGTCGAGGACGGCCTCCAGGCCGGGCACATCGACCCGGCCGCGCTGCGCGCCCCCGGCGAGCGCGAGGAGCTCTTCAAGGTCGCCGAGCGCTACGCCCGCGACGCCGAGCCCGAGGAACTCGCCGCCGCCCTCGACCGGCTGCTCGCCCAGGAGTGGTGGCCGCGCTCCTACGACGGCACCGCGCGCGCCCGGGCCGGCCTCAAGGACCTCACCAGCCAGCTGATCGGCCGCTTCTGCCTGGCCGCCGAGCAGGCCACCCGGGCCCGCTACGGCCCCGGCCGGCTGACCCGCTACGCGGCCGAGCTGGTGGTGCCGCGGGACGTCCGGCTGGAGTGCGCGGTGCTCAAGGCGGTCGCCGTCCGCTACGTGATGCAGCGCGACGAGCAGGCCCAGCTGCGGGCCCGCCAGCGGATCGTGATCGCCGAGCTGGCCTACGTGCTGACCGAGCGCGCGCCCGAGGGCCTCGACCCGGTCTTCGCCGCCCAGTACCACGAGGCCGAGGACGACCGGGCGGCCCTGCGGACGGTCATCGACCAGATCGCCACCCTCACCGACGCCTCGGCGCTGGCCCTCCACGCCAAGCTCGTCGGCGCCGCCTGGAAGTAGCGGAGGGAACGGGGGATCGCGGCCGCCGGAAACCCCGGCCACCCCAGTAGACTTCCGGGGTGGCCGGGCGGATCAGGGACGAAGACGTGCAGGCGGTGCGCAGCGCACTGCCCATCGACGCGGTGGTCGGCGACTACGTACAGCTGACCAACGGTGGCGGCGGCGAGTACAAGGGCGTCTGCCCCTTCCACGACGAGAAGTCCGCCTCCTTCTACGTGAACCCCGCCAAGGGCGTCTTCCACTGCTTCGGCTGCCAGGAGAACGGCGACACCATCGCCTTCCTGATGAAGATCGAGCACTTCACCTTCGCCGAGGCCGTCGAGCGGATGGCCGCCCAGGCCGGCATCACCCTGCGCTACGAGGAGGGCGGCTACAGCCCCCGCCACCAGCAGGGCGAGCGCACCCGCCTGGTCGAGGCGCACAAGGTGGCCGCCGCCTTCTACCAGGAGCAGCTGGCCTCGCCGGAGGCGGAGATCGGCCGCCGCTTCCTGGCCGAGCGCGGCTTCGACGAGGAGTCCGCCAAGACCTTCGGCGTCGGCTACGCCCCGGCCGGCTGGGAGCACCTGGTCCGCTACCTGCGCGGCAAGGGCTTCTCGGACAAGGAGATCCTGCTCGGCGGCCTGGCCTCGCAGGGGCAGCGCGGCGGCCTGATCGACCGTTTCCGGGGCCGGCTGGTCTGGCCGATCCGGGACATCGCGGGCGAGGTGGTGGGCTTCGGCGCCCGCCGGCTGCGCGAGGACGACAACGGCCCGAAGTACCTGAACACCCCCGAGACGCCGATCTACAAGAAGTCCCACGTGCTGTACGGCATCGACCTGGCGAAGAAGGAGATCGCCAAGTCCGGCCGCGCGGTGGTGGTCGAGGGCTACACCGACGTGATGGCCTGCCACCTGGCGGGCGTCACCACGGCGGTGGCCACCTGCGGCACGGCCTTCGCCGAGGACCACATCAAGATCATCCGCCGGCTGCTGATGGACACCTCCCAGTACCGCGGCGAGACGGTCTTCACCTTCGACGGCGACGCGGCCGGCCAGAAGGCCGCGCTGCGCGCGTTCGAGGACGACCAGAAGTTCGCCGCCAAGACCTCCATCGCGGTCAGCCCGGGCGGCATGGACCCGTGCGAGCTGCGGCTGGCCAAGGGCGACGACGCGGTCCGCGAGCTGATCGACAACCCGGTCCCGCTGTTCGAGTTCGCGCTGACCTCGGCGGTGGCCCGGCACCGGGTGGACACCCCGGAGGGGCGGTCGGCGGCGCTGGAGGAGGCGGCCCCGATCGTCGCCAAGATCAAGGACCGCTCGATCCAGCACGAGTACGCCGTCCGCCTGGCCGGCATGCTCGGCATCCTGGACGAGCCCTTCGTCGTCCGCCGGGTCTCCCAGCTCGCTCGCTGGGACCGCGAGCGCCAGCAGAACCCGCGCGGCGCCGCCCAGCGCCGCCCGGAGTCCGAGCAGGTCCGCCCGGCCCGGCCCGCCTTCGTGCTGAACCCGCGCGACCCGGCCCAGTTCGTGGAGCGCGAACTGCTCAAGCTGGCGCTCCAGCACCCGGACCTGGTCAGCCCGGCCTTCGACCACTACGGCGAGGACGAGTTCCCGACCGCGCCCTACACGGCCGTGCGGCAGGCGATCGCCAAGGCCGGCGGCGCCGCGTACGGGGCGACCCTGCCGGACTTCACGAGCGCGGTGCGCGAGGCGGCCCCGGACGACCGGGTGCGCTCGCTGGTGACCGAGCTGATCGTGGAGCCGGTGCGCTCGCGCCGCAAGGCGGACGCCGTCTACGCGGGGGAGTTCCTGGTCAAGCTGCGCCTGCTGGCCGTCGACCGGCGGATCGCCGAGGTCCGCGGCTACCTCCAGCGGCTCGGCCCGCGGGCCGACGCCGAGCAGCAGCACGCGGTGCAGACGGAGCTGTGGCAGCTCCAGCAGTACGGGCAGCAGCTGCGCAGCGGGGGCGCCGCGGCGCTCTGACGCGGGCGCGGGCGGCGCGCGGGGCGCGTCCAGAAAGTCGGCGCACGAGTCTCGGCCACGGAGCGTGGCGTACCGCACACTGGAGGGCGTCCCAGCACCGTACAGCGCGGGTCCGCCAGAGTCGCGCGCGCCCCGAGGGGATGCCCGTGGACCAAGGCCTTGCCGCGACGTCCAGTCCGACCGACAGACCGAATCCCCCCGCGCCGCCCGCCGGCCCGGTGCCGATCCCCTACGAGGAGGCGGACCACGGCCGGGCCGGCGCCCCGCCCCCGGACGGTGCCCGGGTGCCCGCCCAGGGCCGGCCGGAGGGCCACCCCGAAGCCCCGGACGTCCCGGTGCCCGTGGCCGGGGCGGCGACGGAGGCCGATCCCGACGAGGAGCCCGACGACCGGAGCCGTCCCGACACCGGGGGCTCGGCCGCGGACCTGCTCCGCCAGTACCTCCGCGAGATCGGCCGGATCCGGCTGCTCAACGCCGCCGAGGAGGTGGAGCTGGCCCGCCGGATCGAGGCGGGCCTGTTCGCCGAGGAGCGCCTGCACCGCGAACCCCCGCCGCCCGACCCGCTGGCCGACGAGCTGGACTGCCTCGTGGTGCTCGGCCGGATCGCCAAGCGCCGCCTGATCGAGGCGAACCTGCGCCTCGTCGTGTCCGTCGCCAAGCGCTACGTCGGCCGCGGGCTGACCCTGCTGGACCTGGTCCAGGAGGGCAACCTCGGCCTGATCCGGGCGGTGGAGAAGTTCGACTACGCGCGCGGCTACAAGTTCTCCACCTACGCCACCTGGTGGATCCGGCAGGCGATGAGCCGGGCCCTGGCCGACCAGGCCCGGACGATCCGGGTGCCGGTGCACGTGGTCGAGCTGATCAACCGGGTGGTCCGGGTGCAGCGGGCGCTGCTCCAGGAGCGCGGTGTCGAGCCGGGCGCGGCCGACATCGCGACGGCGCTCGAACTGACGGAGGAGCGGGTGCGCGAGCTGCTCCGGCTGGCGCAGGAGCCGATCTCGCTGCACACCCCGGTGGGGGAGGAGGACGACGTCGCGCTCGGGGACCTGATCGAGGACGCCGACGCCGCCTCGCCCGCCGAGTCCGCGACCTTCCTCCTGCTGCGCCAGCACCTGGAGGCGGTGCTGGCCACCCTCGGCGAGCGCGAGCGCCAGGTGGTCCAGCTCCGCTACGGGCTGGACGACGGGCGCCCGCGCACGCTGGAGGAGATCGGCTCGGTGTTCGGGGTGACGCGCGAGCGGATCCGCCAGATCGAGTCGAAGACGCTGGTCAAGCTCCGCGAGCACGCCTTCGCCGCGCAGCTGCGCGGGTACCTCGACTGAGCGGCGCCGCTACGACACGGCCGTGGGAGCGGCGGACGGGCTCGCGGTGGCGTCGGCCGTGGGACTCGCCGTGCCCCCGACCCCCGGGGGCGGCGAGGCGGGTCCGACCGGGATCGGGGTGGACGCCACCATGCCCGCCGGGTCGGACATCGGCGCGATGCACAGGTTGCCCTCGGGCTGGTGCCCGCAGACCTGGAAGGTGACGGCCGGGTCCGCCGCGCTGAGCATCAGCGAGTAGTTGTCGTAGCCGTAGTGGATCAGCGCCTGCTCGCTCTCACCGGTGCTGCTGGTGATGGTCGCGTAGTCCTGCGGCTGGCCTTCGTTGATCGCCGCCCACACGGCCTGGCACTTCTGGCTGTAGCGGAGGTAGATGACGACCTTGCCGATGACGTCGGACTGCAGCGTGCGGGCGTCCTTGCCGCAGCCGGTGTCCTTGGGGTTCTTGTGCGCGCAGCCCATGGCCTGGCAGGTGGGGTCGGACGAGACGGGCTTGGCGGGCACCGTCACGGGGGCGGAGGAGGTGCCGGGGTCGGCGACGGGCGTCGACGGATCGTCGTGCCGGGTCGCCCGCAGGCCCACCAGGACCAGGACGAGGGCCACCACGGCCGCGCAGGCCAGCAGCGGGGCGGGGCGCCGCCACCAGGCCGTGGCGGGTTCGGGCTCGCCGGCCGGGAGGACCTCGACCGGTTCGGCGGTGTCCTGGACGCCGGCGACCCGCGGAGCGTCCGCGTCCGCGTCGGCCTCGGCGGCCGTGTCCTGCGCACCGGCTTCCGCGCCGGAGGGCCCGGCCACGGCCTGCTGCCAGAGCGCCCGCAGGGCGGGCCCGTCGCACTCGACGGCCCCGATCAGCGCGTCCAGGGCCTGCTCGGTGATGACCCGCTTGCCGTTCAGCCAGCGCTCCCAGGAGGCCCGGCTGTAGTGGGTCCGGGTGGCGAGCTCGGACAGCGAGAGCCCGGCGGCGTCCTTGAGCGTGCGCAGTTCCTCGGCAAGGCTTCGAGCGGGCCCGGTCAGCTCCTCGGGCAGTTGCTTCCAGGCGGAACCCATGCGGCCCTTCCATGCAATCGAGACGGTGGATCGGGAGGATCGATCGGGGGGAGCTCCGGGTGAGGGGGGCTCCGACCCCGGGCCGTTCGGGTGTCTCCGCTTCTCCAACCTCAACCTTCGGCCGTCCCAAACCCCAGGTCCTGGCGCTGAGACGGACCGAAGTGTCTCACAACCCCCGGGGACGCTCGAACAATCGTGTCTCCGTCGTGCACAGTTCTCTAGCCGGTGCGGTTCGCCCACCGGACGCTTCGTTCGGACGCGGACCGTTCAGCGGTCGTCCGTCCGACACCCAGGTCCCGGTACCCCCACCGTCCGGGGCAGCCTCGCGGGGGGAGGCTGCCCCGGATGTACCGGGACGCACGACGGGGAGGGCGCTCCGGCGCCCTCCCCGTCGTGGCCGTTCACTGGGAGGTCCGGCGGGGACGGTTCAGTGGTGGAACCCCGTCCGGGCCGGCACCCCGAGCTCCTTCAGCGGGACGGGCTGGCGCCGCAGCTCGGGCAGCAACCGGCCGAGGTCGGCCAGCAGCAGGTCGGCGAGGTCGCGGGAGAAGCCGTTGCGGCACACGACCCGCAGCACCGACAGGTCCTCCCGGTTCGCCGGGAACGTGTACGCGGGCACCTGCCAGCCGCGCTCGCGCAGGCGCCGGGACACGTCGAACACGTCGAAGGGGACGCCGTCGTCCGTGGTGACGGCGAACACCGGCAGCTGGTCGCCGCGGGTGAGCAGCCTGAAGCCGTCGAGCTCGCCGATCCTCCCGGACAGGTAGGTCGCGACCTCCCGGGACGCGCCCTGGACGGCCCGGAAGCCCTCCCGGCCGAGCCGCAGGAAGGTGTAGTACTGCGCGACCACCTGGGCGCCGGGCCGGGAGAAGTTGAGCGCGAAGGTGGGCATCTCGCCGCCGAGGTAGTTGACCCGGAAGACCAGCTCCTGCGGCAGCGCCTCGTGGTCGCGCCACAGCGCCCAGCCGACGCCGGGGTAGACCAGCCCGTACTTGTGGCCGGAGGTGTTGATCGAGGCGACCCTGGGCAGCCGGAAGTCCCACACCAGGTCGGGGTCGAGGAAGGGCGCCACCATGCCGCCGGAGGCGCCGTCCACGTGCACCGGGACGTCGAGGCCGGTGCGCCGCTGGAGCTCGTCCAGGGCCGCGCAGATCTCGGCGACCGGCTCGTAGGAGCCGTCGAAGGTGGAGCCGAGGACGCCGACGACGCCGATGGTGTCCTCGTCGCACAGCTCGACCGCGCGCAGGGCGTCGAGGTGGAAGCGCTCGCCCTCCATCGGGGCGGTGCGCGCCTCGACCTCCCAGAAGGTGCAGAACTTCTCCCAGCACACCTGGACGTTGACGCCCATCACCAGGTTGGGCCGGGCCCCGGCCGCGTAGCGCTCGGCGTTGCGGCGCATCCAGCGGCGCTTGAGCGCGAGGCCGGCCAGCATGCAGGCCTCGCTGGAGCCGGTGGTGGAGCAGCCGACGGCGGCGTCCGGGTCGGGGGCGTGCCACAGGTCGGCGAGGATCGCCACGCAGCGCCGCTCCAGTTCGGCGGTCTGCGGGTACTCGTCCTTGTCGATCATGTTCTTGTCCAGGCACTCGGTCATCAGCCGGGTGGCCTGCACCTCCATCGAGGTGGTGACGAAGGTGGCCAGGTTGAGCCTGGCGTTGCCGTCCAGCATCAGCTCGTCGTGGATCAGCTGGTAGGCGGTGTCGGCCGGGACGGGGCCGTCGCCGAGGCGGTGCAGCGGCGGCGCCAGCTCCATCGCGCCGAGCGGGTCGGCGGTGGCCACGAACGGGCTGATGCTCAGCCGGCGGTCGTCGCCGGCCCCCTTGTGCAGCGCCATGGGTGCCTGTCGTCCTTCGCTCGGGTGGCCGTGTCCCGTCCCACGCTGCCACCGGGGGCGGGCTGACGCACCTTCATCGGGCGGATCCGCGGAGCCGGACGGCTCAGGCGGCCGTCTCCGGGTGGATCCGCTCCCGGGCGGCCCGGTACTGGCGCAGCACCGCGGAGCCGATCGCCAGGTCCTGGTCGCCCTCGGGCTCGACGGTCTCGGCCCCGGCGAGCTCCCACTGCGGCGGCCCGGGCGTGCCGGCCAACGCCCAGGCGGCCTGCCGGGCGGCCCCGCGGGCGGCGTGGGCGCCCGGCGGGGGGATGACGACGGGGACGCCGAACACCAGCGGGGCCACGTGCCGGACGGCGGGCAGCCGTCCGGCGGTGCCGAGCAGGAACACCCGCTTGATCCCCACGCCCTGGGCGCGCAGGACGTCCAGGGCGTCCGCGATGTTGCAGAGCATGCCCTCGACGGCGGCCCGGGCCAGGTGCTGCGGGGCCATCGACTCGGCCCGCAGGCCGGACAGGGTGCCGGCCGCGTGCGGCAGGGCGGGGGTCCGCTCGCCGTCCAGGTAGGGCAGCAGGACGAGGCCGTACGCGCCGGGGGAGGAGTGCAGGGCGAGGTCGCTCAGCCCGTCGAGGTCCTGGCCGAGCAGGGCGGCGGTGGAGCGGAGGACCTGGGCGGCGTTCAGGGTGGCGACCATCGGCAGGTGGTGGCCGGTGGCGTCGGCGAAGGAGGAGACCAGCCCGGTGGCGTCCACGACGGCCCGGTCGTGCACCGCGAAGATCGTCCCGGCGCTGCCCAGCGAGACCACCGCGTCGCCGGGGCGCAGGCCGAGGCCGAGCGCGGCGGCCATGTTGTCGCCGGTGCCGGCCGAGATCAGCAGGCCCTCGGGGGTGTGCCCGGCGGGCTCGGCGGGGCCGAGGACGTCGGGCAGCTTCAGCTCGTGGCCGAGCGCGAGCTTCACCAGGTCCTGCCGGTACTCGCCGGTGATCGGGGACCAGTAGCCGGTGCCGGAGGCGTCGCCCCGGTCGGTGGTGCGGCGCTTGGGGCTGCCGAGCAGCTGGGAGACCAGCCAGTCGTGCGGCAGCAGCACCTCGGCCACCCGGCGGGCGTTGGCGGGCTCGAACTCGGCCAGCCAGCGCAGCTTGGCGATGGTGTACGTCGGCCCGGGGACGGCGCCGATCGCGGCCGTCCAGGCGGCCGGGCCGCCGAGGGCGTCGAGCAGCTTGGCGGCGGCCCCGCTGGAGCGCGGGTCGTGCCAGAGGATCGCGGGCCGCACCAGCACGCCGCCCGCGTCGAGGCCGATCATGCCGTGCTGCTGCGCGCTGACTCCGATCGCGCGGACGCCCTCCAGCAGGCCGCCGGCGGCCGCGTCGCCGAGGGAGTGCAGCCAGACCTGCGGGTCGGCCTCGCCGGCCCGGGTCTCGGTGCCCTCGGGGACGGGGTGCGGAGCCTTCCCGGAGCGCAGCACGGCACCGGTCTCGGCGTCGCACGCGACGATCCGGGTGCGACTGGTCGAGCTGTCTATCCCCGCGACGATGGCCATGTCGAGATCATGCCTCAGCCCGGCCCGGGACGCGTCCGGACCGGGGAGGCCTTTGCCCGTTCGGTACCCGGGGGGCCTGTCTTCGGCCCCCCGGACACCCGGACTTCACCGGGGTGTCACGGCCGGAAGGTACCCCAGCCGTCGTCCTCCGGGCGGGCCCGGTTGAAGTACGGCACCCGGTCGGTCACGGCGGCCGGCAGGTGGTCGCCGACCCGGTCCGCGACCGCGCCGGCGGCCTTCCCGGCCACTGCGCCGGCCTGCTGCCTGGCCCGGTCCGTCGCGCCCTGGACCTTGGGGCTCCGGGCGATCTGCCGGGTGACCTTGGCGATCTGGTCGTAGCGTTGGCGCCCGGCCCGGGAGCCAAGGACGTAGCCGGCCGCGAGTCCGACGGCCAACGACAGCTTCCACATGATCGGATTCCACCCTCTCCTGGCGGCCTTCTGCCGCATTGCCCTACCCGTCCGTCGGGACGGCGAACCGTCCGCGTCCCCAGCATCCCCGGGGGGTGCGCCCGGCGCGCGCGGGGCACGCCGCACGGGGCTCCGGGGCGGCGGGGGAAAGCGATTGGCGGACCACCCCCCCGAGTGCGCTAATGTATGTCCCGCAGCGAACGCCGAGGAGCCCGGGGAACCGGGGGCCGGAGCGGAAGCCGATCCCCCATAGCTCAATTGGCAGAGCAGCCGACTGTTAATCGGCAGGTTATTGGTTCGAGTCCAATTGGGGGAGCTCCGGAAGCGGTCCCTCGGGGTCCGTTCTTCCGTCCGTGGTACGGCAGTTGTGTACCGCGATCCCGCATAGCTCAATTGGCAGAGCAGCCGGCTGTTAACCGGCAGGTTTTTGGTTCGAGTCCAAATGCGGGAGCTGCACCGGGTGCGCCCGGTGACTGCTCAGAGCGAAGGCCCCTCGGACGACCGGGGGGCCTTCGTGTTTCCCGCCCCCGTGTCGTCTCCGTCACACCGAGCTCTGTCACCCCGGGCCCCGTCACCCCCGGGCCGTCAGGCGGTCGCCTGCTGGTACAGGTCGGAGACCCGGCCGTCGAAGGTGATGCTGTACGACGTGCCGGGGGTGTCCCCGCCCTCCTCGTAGCCGCCGATGACGCCGACGACCGTCCCGCCGGGGGTGACCCACGGGCTGCCGCTGGTGCCGTCGGTGTAGCCGCCGCAGTCGAAGCGCTCCTGGGTGGGGCTCTGCGAGCGGGTCCGGACCGAGCAGGTGATCGGCTCGTCGCGCTCGTTGGGGTAGCCGGTGACCGACACGTCCAGCCCGAAGCCCTGGCCGGTGGCGAGCCGGTTGCCGCCGACGGCGTCCTCGACCTCCCGGCCGTCGACCGGGCGGACGGTGATGAACGCCACGTCGTACTCGGGATCGTCGTCGTCCGCCCAGCGGGGGTCGACGGTGATCGACTGCACCGGCCAACTCCCGTAGGGGGAGTATCCGTTGCGGTAGCCCGGGGTGAACACCAGGCCGTCCAGCAGGCCGACCCTGCGGTTGTGCACGCAGTGCGCGGCGGTCACCAGCAGGTTGTGCCCGGGGCTCTGGACGACGCTGGCCGTGCAGGCCCGCGGGCCCTGCGGGGTGCGGACCGAGAGGGTGCCGATGCGGTCGCGGGCCGCGCTCTGCTGCGCGACCTCGGCGGTGGGCGCCTGGTCCGTCCCGGCGCAGGCGGTGCCGGCGGCGAGCAGCAGGGCCGTCAGCGCGGCCGTCCGTGCGGCGCGCGCGGGCCGTGCCGGGCGGGGGGCCATCGGGGCTCCGTCTCGTTCCTCGGGGCGGGTGCGGGTCCTTCGATCCGCCGTTCGTGAGGAAGATCTACCAGGCCGCGCGCGGCAGCGCCACTGCCGGTCGTTCGATCACACCGCGACGGGGCGCCCGGACCCGCCCGGCTACTGGGTCGCGCGGTCGTAGAGCGCCTGGACGCGGTCCCCGAAGTAGCTGGTGTACGAGATGTCGGGGTTGTCGCCGCCCTCCTGGTAGCCGCCGATCACGCCGACCACCGTGCCGGTCCTGGTGCTCGGGTCGAAGTCGGTGACCCACGGGCTGCCGCTGGTGCCGCCGGTGTAGTCGGGGCAGTCGATCCGCAGCTGGGTGGGGCTCTGTTCGACGGTGTTGTTGGCGCAGGTGATCGGGACGTCGCTGGTCCCGGGGTAGCCGGTGACCCGCACGGGGAGCTGGTAGCCGAGGTCGACGCCCAGTTTGTTGGCGCCGAGCACCTGCTGCACCTGCTGCCCGTTCTGAGGCCCGACGACGGCGAAGGCGACGTCGACGTCCGGGTCGGCGTGGTCCTTCCAGCCGTCGTCGACGGTGACGGCCACCAGCGGCCAGATGCCGCTCGGGGTGTCGCCGTTGCGGTAGCCGGGCACGAAGACCAGGTCGCTGCGCTGGCCGAGCTTCGGGTCCCAGACGCAGTGCGCGGCGGTGACGACGAGGTTCTGGCCGGCGCTGTCGACCACGCTGGCGGTGCAGAAGTGGTCGCCGTCCGCGTTGCGGGTGAAGACGGCGCCGACCAGGCCGTTGAGCACGGTGGGCCGGGCGGTGCGGGTGATCCCGGTGTGCTTGCCGATCGCGCCCTTGAGGCGCTGGCGGCTCCAGCCGTGGGCGCCGTCCGACGTGGCGGACGAGGCGCCGGGCGAGGCCGGGGCCGAGGTGACGGTCGGGGCGCCGGCGCCGGGCCGGGCCGCCGTGGTGCAGCCGGCCGCCGCCAGCAGCACCAGCACGGTGCCCGCCGCCACTCCCGCCTCACGCATCGTCACCCGCTCAGGCTGCCCGCCCGCCGCCGCGCGTGCCAACCGGACTGGTCCGCACGGAAACCGCGTGCACGCCTGCGCACCCCATGTGCGCCCCCGGCGCGCACCGCGGGTGATCGACCGGCTATGCTGCCCGGGACGGCCTTTCGGGGCCGTCTGCTGCTGCCGTGGCCGACGACCGGCGCGCGCGGCGAACCGGGGCGGTAGCTCAGCCGGTTAGAGCAGGGGACTCATAATCCCTTGGTCGTGGGTTCGAGTCCCACCCGCCCCACCCAGATCGACCGGCCCATCGGGCCGCGGGGTCGCTGACCTGCGAGAACTGTAGGCGAACGGCGACCGTCCGGCGGTGATTACACGCCGAAGTTCACCCGCTCGGTAAGGGCCCGGGAACGTTCCGCTGACGTTCCGGGCGCCTGAGCAGCGCGTTTGCGGTCCCTCGGCCGCCACCTCCCGTCGTTCCGTTCCGGCCCCTGGCCCGCTTGCGCGAAAAGTGATATCACTTTGATTGCTAGGCGGAATCACTCGCTGGAGGAGCCGGTCCCATGACCACACCGCGCATCCCCGTCGACGTCGACGACGAAGACGGCCCCGTCCTGGACCTGCCGGTCCCCAAGATCACCGAACGCCTCATCACCCCCCGCGCCGGCCTGCCGGTCCTCGGGGCCGGCCTGCTCGGGCTGGTCGCGGGCGCCGCCCTGGTCATCGTCGGCGGCGTGCAGATCGCCGGCGGAACCAAGGGCCTCGGCACCGCCCTGGTGGTCGCCGGGCCGGTGCTCGCGCTGGCCTCGCTGGTGGTGCTGGCCGGCCTGACCGTGGTCTCGCCCGGCGAGGCCCGGGTGGTCCAGCTGCTCGGCGACTACCGCGGCACCATCCGCACCGAGGGCCTGAGCTGGGTGAACCCCTTCACCAGCCGTCGCCGGATCTCCACCCGGATCCGCAACCACGAGACCGAGACCAGCAAGGTCAACGACGCCGACGGCAACCCGATCGAGATGGCCGCCGTCGTGGTCTGGCAGGTCGAGGACACCGCCAAGGCCGTGTTCGAGGTCGACGACTACACCGACTTCGTCGCCATCCAGACCGAGACCGCGGTCCGGCACATCGCCGGCAGCTACCCCTACGACGCCCACCGCGAGGGCGAGTTGTCGCTGCGCGACGGCGCCGAGGAGATCACCCGCAAGCTCTCCGCCGAGATCGGCGCCCGGGTCGTGTCGGCCGGCGTGCGGGTCGTCGAGTCCCGGATCACCCGGCTCGCGTACGCGCCCGAGGTCGCCCAGGTGATGCTGCAGCGCCAGCAGGCCGGGGCCGTGGTGGCCGCGCGCAGGCTGATCGTCGAGGGCGCCGTCGGTATGGTCGAGGAGGCCCTGGACCGGCTGGCCGAGCGCGACGTCGTCGAACTGGACGAGGAGCGCAAGGCGGCCATGGTGAGCAACCTCCTCGTGGTGCTCTGCGGAGACCGCGGCACCCAGCCGGTCGTGAACACGGGCTCCCTCTACCAGTAAGGAGCGGCGCGGCGTTGGCGACCGAGCGGAAGAAGATCCTGCTGCGCCTGGACCCGGCGGTGCACGACGCGCTGGCCCGGTGGGCGGCGGACGAACTGCGCAGTGCGAATGCACAGATCGAGTTCCTGCTCCGCCGCGCCCTCACCGACGCGGGGCGGATGCCCAGCGGTGCGGCGACGCTTCCCCGGCGCGGCCGACCGCCCAAGGAGAGCCCGGAGGACGGCCCCGACGCCGACTGACCGGGCGGCCCACCCACCCGTCCCCAGCCTGGAGCCCACGATGGACGTGCCCACCACCCTCCCGGAGAAGCTGTACCTGCTGGCCTACGACCCCGAGCGCGGGCGGCACACCGGCACCCTGAACCTCGACCCGGCCCTGCGGGCGGCGGCGCTCACCGAACTCCTCCACCGCGGGCTGATCCGCGACGACGGCCGGCACCCGGTCGGCGTCGACGGCGCGGCCGACGGCCTCGACCCGCTGTCCGCCCGGCTGCTGGAGCAGATTCGCCAGGGACGCCGGCGCAGCTGGAAGAGCTGGATCGGGCGCCAGGGATTTCCGTCGCACATGGTTCGCGACGGGCTCGCGGCCGACGGCCGGATCCGGGTCGAGAAGCGCCGGGTCCTCGGGATCTTCCCGGTCGCCCGGGTCACCCTGCCGGAGCCCCGGGTGCACAAGGCGTTGGCCTCGGGCATCACGTCGGCGCTGAAGGGCCCGCTCAGCCGGGTCGACCGGGCCGACGCCGCCCTGGTCGCGCTGGCCGACGGCGCCCGGCTGGGCTCGGTCCTGACGTGGCGCCGGCGCCGCGAGTTCCGGGCCAGGATCGACAAGCTGGCCCCCGTCACCGGCCCCATCCGGCGCGCCCTGCGCCGCGCGGTCGACGCCCAGAACTCGGACGGCGGGGCGGGCTGACCCGACCGCACGACCGCACGACCGTACGACCGCACGACCGTGAGCCCGGCCGCCGATCCGGCGGCCGGGCTCCGTGCTGTCCGCCCCCGGCGCCGCCACCCGCCATCCACCGATCGGTTGATCGGCGCTCCACCGCATCGTCCGAGCGATAGGACCGGCTGGTCGATCCGCCGCAAGGCCCCCGCGCGGGAAGCTCGTTGTGAGCCGGGGAGCGCCCGGGACGAACGGGAGGGAGCGGCACGATGGCCGTGATCGAGGTGGCGGGCCTGCGGAAGGCGTACGGGCGGCGCCAGGTGCTGGAGGACGTGTCCTTCACCGTGGAGCGCGGCGAGGTGTTCGGCCTGCTGGGCCCGAACGGCGCCGGCAAGACCACCGCCGTCGAGTGCTGCGAGGGCCTGCGCCGGGCCGACTCCGGGACCGTCCGGGTGCTCGGCCTGGACCCGGTCCGCGACGCGCACAAGCTGCGCCCCCGGATCGGCATCCAGCTCCAGCAGGCCCAGCTGCAGGGCGCGCTGCGGGTCGGCGAGGCGCTGGAGCTGTACGCCGCCCTCTACCCGAAGCCGCGGGAGCCGCGCGAGCTGCTCGACGAGTGGGGGCTGGCCGGCGAGGTCCGGACGCCCTTCGACAAGCTCTCCGGCGGCCAGCGCCAGCGGCTGTTCATCGCCCTCGCGCTGGTCGGCGACCCGGAGGTGGCGTTCCTGGACGAGCTGACCACCGCGCTCGACCCGCAGGGCCGCCGGGACACCTGGGAGCTGGTCCGCCGGATCCGCGACAACGGCGTGACGGTGGTGCTGGTCTCGCACTTCATGGACGAGGTCGAGGCGCTCTGCGACCGGGCCGCCGTCCTGGACGGCGGGCGGATCGTCGCCGCCGGCACCCCGGCCGAGCTGGTCGCCCGCTCCGGCACCGGCGGCACCCTGGGCTTCCGTCCCACCGCGCCGCTGGACACCGCCCGGCTGGCCGCCCTGCCCGGGGTCACCGCCGTCGAGGAGCGGGACGGCCGGATCGAGGTCACCGGCACCGGGGACTTCGCCGACGAGGTGACCGGCCTGCTCGCCCGCGAGGGCATCGTCGTCACCGGCCTGCGGATCCGCGAGCACAGCCTCGACGACGCCTACCTCGCCCTCACCCGCCACCACGCCTGAGCCACCGCACTCCAGAAACGGACCCACCGCCATGAACCACACCGTCCACGCCGTCCGCCGCCTGGCCACCGTCGAGGCCCGCCTGTTCCTCCGCGACCCGCTGACCGCGTTCTTCAGCCTGGCCTTCCCGGTCCTGCTGCTGGTCGTCCTCGGCTGCATCCCGGCCCTGCGCCGCACCTCGCCCGACCTGCACGGCATGAGCACCATCCAGCTGTACGCGCCGATCCTGGCCGTCTTCACCCTGCTGCTGCTCGGCCTCAACGGCCTGCCGTCGCTGCTCTCCGCCTACCGCGAGCGCGGCGTGCTGCGCCGGATGTCGGCCAGCCCGGTCCGCCCGGGGCTGCTGTTCGGCGCGCTCGTGCCGATGTACGTCGGCATCGCGACCGTCTCGGTGCTGCTGGTCGTCCTCGGCGGGCTGGCCCTCGGGGTGCCGCTGCCGCGCCAGCCGCTGGGCTTCCTGCTGGCCTTCGTGCTCGCCGCCGCCGCGATGATGTCGGTCGGCCTGCTGATCGCCTCGTTCGTCCCCTCGGCCAAGGCCGGCAACGCGGTCGGCGCCCTCGCCTTCTTCCCGATGATGTTCTTCTCCGGGATCTGGCTGCCCCGCGACATGTCGCCCGCGCTGCTCGACCGGATCGGCGACTTCACCCCGAGCGGCGCCGCCGTCCAGGCCCTCCAGGACTCCTGGAACGGAAACTTCCCGCACGCCGTGGGCCTGCTCACACTCGCCGCGTACGCGGTGCTCGCGGGCGCCGCCGCTGCCAAGCTGTTCCGGTGGGAATGATCAAGGAGCCGGCCGCGGACGAGAACACCCTCGGCGACTGGCAGCACCGCCTGGACCGGCTGATCGGCCCGCTGTGCTACGTCGCCCTGCTGATCGCCCTCGCGCTGGCCCTCCTGGTCCCGGTCCCGACCGCGCGCTCCGCCGCCGCCACCCTCCCGGCGGCGGCCGCCGCGTTCCTGTGGCTGGTGCTGCGCTCCGCCCTCGACCGCCGGCCGCTCCCGGACGGGCGCGCCCGCTGGGCCGGTGCCCACTTCGCCGTCCTGCTGGTGCTGATCACCGTCCTGGTGCTGGACAACCCGTACTTCGGGTTCTTCGCCTTCACCGGCTACCTGCACGCCGCCCGGTACCTGCGCGGCCGGGCCCGGATCGCCGGCGCGGCGGCCACCACCGTGCCGAGCGCGCTCTCCCAGACCGGCGGGGTGCTGCCCGCCGGCGCCGCCCAGGTCGGCGGGCTCCTCGCGGTCATGGCCTTCAACCTGGTGGTCGTCGGCGTGATCCTCGCGCTCAGCGAGGTCACCGACCGGCTGAGCCTGCGCCGCAAGGCCGCCAACGCCGAACTCGCCGAGGCCAACCGGCTGCTGACCGAGATGCTCGCCGAGAACGCCGGACTGCACGCCCAGCTCCTGGTCCAGGCCCGCGAGGCCGGGGCCGCCGACGAGCGCCGCCGGCTCGCCCGCGAACTGCACGACACCGTCGCCCAGGGCCTGGCCGGCATCGTCACCCAGCTCCAGGCCGCCGACCTGGCCCGCGAGCAGGACACCCCGGTCGAGCAGTGGCGCCGCCACCTCGACAACGCGGCCGGCCTCGCCCGCGAGAGCCTCACCCAGGCCCGCCGGGCCGTCCACGCGCTGCGCCCGCTGGAACTGGAGCGCGCCGCCCTGCCGGAGGCGCTGGCCGAGCTCGCCGAGCAGTGGCAGGAGCGCAACGGCACGACCGCCGGGCTGACCGTCACCGGCGAGGCCCGCCCGCTGCACCCCGAGGTCGAGGTGACGCTGCTGCGGATCGCCCAGGAGTCGCTCGCCAACGCCGCCAAGTACGCGCGGGCGGGCCGGGTCGGACTGACGCTCTCCTACATGCCCGGCCTCGTCACCCTGGACGTCCGGGACGACGGCGTCGGCTTCGACCCGGCCGCCGAACCGGCCTCCCGGGCCACCGGCGGCGGCTACGGTCTCGCCGTGATGCGCCGCCGCGCCGAGCGCCTCGCGGGCCGGCTCGACCTGGAGACCGAACCGGGCGCCGGCACCACGGTGACCGCGACCCTGCCGGCGATCGGCATCGAGGAATGAGGGGGACCTTCGTGAACGAGGCACCGATCAGGCTGCTGCTGGTCGACGACCACCCGGTGGTCAGGGACGGGCTGCGCGGCATGTTCACCGCCGCCCCCGGCTTCGAGGTGGTCGGCGAGGCCGGCGACGGCGCGGAGGCGCTGCCGCTGATCGCCGCGCTGCTCCCGGACGTCGTGCTGATGGACCTGCGGATGCCGCGGATGGACGGCGTCACGACGATCCGCACGATGGCCGAGCGCGGCCTGACCAGCCGGGTGCTGGTGCTCACGACGTACGACACCGACGCGGACGTGCTGCCCGCCGTCCGGGCCGGCGCCACCGGCTACCTGCTCAAGGACGCGGCCCGCGAGGAGCTCTTCCACGCCGTCCGGGAGGCCGCCCGCGGCGCCTCGGTGATCGCGCCGACGGTCGCCGCCAAACTGCTCGGCCAGGTCCGCGAGCCGGTCCGGGAGGCGCTCAGTCCGCGCGAGGTGGAGGTGCTGGAGCTGGTCGCCTCCGGCGCGACCAACCGGGAGGCCGCGGCCCGGCTGTTCATCAGCGAGGCGACGGTGAAGACCCACCTCATCCACATCTACACGAAGCTCGACGTCAAGGACCGCGCGTCCGCCGTCGCCGCCGGCTACAACCTGGGCCTGCTGACGCCGACGCCGCCTCGGTAACCTGGGACGGTGCTCGAACCCGCTCTGCTGCCGACCCCGCTGGTGGACTGCACCGACGAGGCGCTCGCCCGGGCCGGGGTCGAGCTCCGGCTCAAGCGGGACGACCTCCTGCACCCGGCCGTCCCCGGCAACAAGTGGCGCAAGCTCGGGCCCAACCTGGCGGCGGCGGTCGAGCAGGGCCACACCCGGCTGCTCACCTTCGGCGGCGCGTACTCCACGCACCTGCGCGCGGTCGCGGTGGCCGCCGCGGCGCTGGGGCTGGAGAGCGTCGGACTCGTCCGCGGCGACGAGCTGGCCGGCCGGCCGCGCAACTGGTCGCTGCGGGCGGCCGAGGCGGCCGGGATGGAGCTCGCCTTCCTGTCCCGCACGGAGTACCGCGAGGCGACCGGCCGCAGTGGCTCCGCCGATGCGGAGGGCCGGGCGGCGCTGCAACGGCGGTGGGGCCCGTGCCTGGTGCTCCCCGAGGGCGGTTCCAACGCGCTCGCCGCGATCGGCGCGGCGGCGATCCCGGCCGAGCTGACCGACCTCGGCGCCCGTGACGTCGTCTGCTGTCCGGTCGGCACCGGCGGCACGCTGGCCGGGATCGCGGCGGGCCTGCCGTCCGGTGCCCGGGCGCTCGGCGTGGCGGTGCTGCGCGGCGGCGCGGGTTACCTGGAGGACGAGGTCGCGCGGCTCCACCGGGCCGCGTACGGGCGGGAGTTCGGCAACTGGCGGATCGACCACGCCCACCACGGCGGCGGCTACGGCAAGGTCCGGCCCGAACTCGCCGCCTTCGCCGAGCGGTTCGAGCGCCGACACGGCGTCGCGCTGGAGCGCCGGTACGTCGCGAAGCTCCTGGCCGCCCTCCACGACCTGGCCGCCGAGGGGGAGTTCCCCCGCGGCACCCGTCTGACGGCCGTCGTCACGGGCCTGCCGGACCCGGTCTGAGCCCTGCCCGGCGTCCTACCCGAACGTGAGGTTCGTGCAGGGGTCGGTGTCGGCGTTGCGCTCGTTCTCCGCTATGCCCGTCGGGATCCCGCCAGGCACCGTCGCGGTCGGACTCGGGCTCGCGCCCAGGTCGTTGATCTGGGTGCCGGCCGGCTGGTAGTCGCGGCCGAGGGTGACGGTGACCGCCCCGCTGCCGGGTTCCTCGACGGCCTTGGCCCCCGGGAAGAGGGCGGCCACCTGGTCGGCGGCGGCCTTCAGCGCCGGGTCGTAGGAGACCTGGGTGGTCTGCCGCCCGGGGTCGTTGGCGCCGAGCGTGACGTTCGTGAAGCCGCGCGCCTTGAGCGCCGCCGCGCCGGAGCCGGCCAGGCCCGAGGTGCCGACCCCGTTGACCACGACGACCGGCGCCGCGGCCTGCTCGGGCGCGAGCGGCCCGGCGGAGGCGGACGCCGTCGCGCCGGCGCTCGCGGACGCGGTGGCCGCGCCCGTGCCCGCGGTGCCCTGACCGTCGAGGGTGCGGTCCTCCTTGAGCAGCTTCCACAGGGTGTCCGCGTCGGGCTGCACCAGCCGGACGCGCTCCCCGGCGAAGCGCCAGGGCGCGGTGACGAAGGTGACGTCGGAGAGCTTGATGTCCTGGACGGACCGGGCGAAGTCCACGAGCTTCATCGCGGTGCCGAGGCCCTCGTCCACGGTGAGCGACTTGGTGGCCGCGTCGGCCAGCGGCAGCAGGGTGGGCAGCGAGAAGCCCTGGGCCTGGACCTTCTTGATCATCGAGGAGAGGAAGGCCTGCTGGCGCTTCATCCGGCCTATGTCCGAGCCGTCGCCGATGCCGTGCCGCGTCCTCAGGTAGTCCACCGCGGACTGCCCGGAGAGCTTCTGCAGGCCCTTCTTGAGGTGGATGCCGTACTGGTCGACGTCGTTGGGCACGCAGGCGTCCACGCCGCCGATGGCCTCGGTCATCGCGGCCGCGCCCTTGAAGTCGACCACGACGGTGTGGTCGATCCGCAGGCCGGTGAGGCTCTCGACGGTGTTCTGCGTGCAGGCCGGGTTGCCGTGCGCGAACTGGCCCAGGCTGAAGGCCGAGTTGAACATCTGGTCGTTGCGCGGCCTGGTCCAGGTGCCGTCCTGCAGCTTGCAGGACGGGATCGTGACCAGGGTGTCCCGGGGTATCGAGACGCCGACGGCGTGCTTGTGGTCCGCGTATATGTGCACCAGGATCGCGGTGTCCGAGTTGCCGACGCCCTCGTCGCCGCCGCCGAGCGCGTCGTTGCCGTCGTCCCGGGTGTCCGAGCCGAGCAGCAGGACGTTGACCGGCACCTGGGCGCCCGGCGTCGCCGGGGCGGGCGCGGGCGGGCGCTCGGTGGCGACGCCGCCCGCGTCGAACGTGGTGATGTTGTGGTCGAGCCGGTGGTAGAACCAGGCCCCGGCCCCCACGACGGACAGCACCAGGACGGCGGCCAGGCCGATGGCGGTCCGCAGGAAACGCCGCCTGGGCGAGCTGCTGCTCATCGTCGCGGTCCCCCCGTCTTCGTCTGTTGCTGTTCGGTGTTCGAACATTAGACGTTTCGGGAAGGCGTTCGGTTACCTCGGTGAAGGTCCGGGTTCGGCGCCCGCGCCTGTGATGCTGGTCACGCTCCGGGCCCGGAGGCGCCCGTGAGCATCCGTCGGAGCAGGTCGCGCAGGACCGTCCGCTCGTCCTGGCCGAGCGCGGCCAGCGGCTCGCGGGCGAAGTTCAGCGACTCGCGCAACTCCTCGGAGGCGGCGGCGCCGCTGTCGGTGGCGGCGACCAGCTTGACCCGGCGGTCCTGCCGGTCGGCCTCTCTGGTCACGAAGCCGCGGGACTCCAGGCGGTCGACGATGCCGGTGATATTCGACGGCTCACAGCTGAGCGTCTGGGCGATCTGCCGCATCGGCATCGGCCCCCGGCGCAGGAGGGCGAGCACCTTGGCCTGGGCCCCGGTGAGCGACCGGGCGGCCGCGGCGTCCTCGTACTCGCGGTGGAAGAGCGCGACCAGGTTGGCCATGAGGTCGACGACCTCGCGGGTGATCTCGTCGGGCTGCTGCGGCGTGGCGGCCGCGGTCGGCTGCGTCTCCATGGGGCACAGTCTACCTGAAAAGTTGACAACCTGAACCTTTCATGTCCATCGTTACTTCATTCACTCAACATTTCATGTGTGAGACACCGCCGATCACTCCCAGGAACAAAGGAACAATCCGATGGCAGAGCAGGCAGCGCCGACCACCGCCCGTGAGTGGCACCTCGCCGCGCGTCCGCAGGGCTGGCCGGTCCCGGCCGACTTCGCCCTCGTCGAGGCCCCGGTCCGCACCCCCGGCCCGGGCGAGATCCTGGTCCGCAACGCCTTCCTCTCGGTCGACCCGTACATGCGCGGCCGGATGAACGACGTGAAGTCCTACCTGCCGCCGTTCCGGCTGGGCGAGGCCATGGACGGCGGCGCCGTCGGCTACGTCGTCGCCTCGGAGGCCGAGGGCTTCGCCCCCGGCGACGCCGTGCTGCACGGCCTCGGCTGGCGCGAGTACGCGACCGTCGACGCCAAGCGCGCCGTCAAGGTCGACGCCGCCGCCGCCCCGCTCTCCGCCTACCTCGGCGTGCTCGGCATGCCCGGCCTGACCGCCTACGCGGGCCTGCTCGCCGTGGGCGCCCTCAAGGAGGGGGACAAGGTCTTCGTCTCCGGCGCGGCCGGCGCGGTCGGCTCGCTGGTCGGCCAGATCGCCCGGCTAAAGGGCGCCTCCCTGGTGGTCGGCTCGGCCGGCTCCGCGGAGAAGGTCGCCAAGCTGGTGGACGAGTACGGCTTCGACGCCGCCTTCAACTACAAGGACGGCCCGGTCTCCGAGCAGCTCGCCAAGGTCGCCCCGGAGGGCATCGACCTCTACTTCGACAACGTCGGTGGCGACCACCTGGAGGCCGCGATCGGCGCGCTCGGCGTGCACGGCCGCGCGGTGCTCTGCGGCGCCATCGCCCAGTACAACGACACCACCGCGCCCGCCGCCCCGCGCAACCTCGCGCTCGCGATCGGCAAGCGGCTGCGCCTGGAGGGCATGCTGGTCGGCGACCACGCCGCGCTCCAGCCGCAGTTCGTCGGCGAGGTCGCGGGCTGGCTCGCGGCCGGTGAACTCTGTTCCGACGAAACCGTGGTGGACGGCTTCGAGAACGCGGTGGAGGCCTTCATCGACCTGCTGCGCGGCGCCAACACCGGCAAGATGGTCGTCCGCCTGGGCGCCTGACCCGTCATCAGGGAATCCGACCGCCCCGCCGCCCGCCCCGGGCGCGCGGGGCGGTTTGCATGCACGGCGCAGGGAGGGTCGTCGCACTACCGTATTCCGGCCGGATCCGAAAGCACGTCATCCATCGTGCAGGGCGGCGCGGTACGGTGGTCCCGCCTGGCGATGGGGCCGTTCGGGGGAGAGATCCGGCCGAGGGGTAGACCTCGTTGAGGATTCGACTAGCATTGAGCGAAAGCCTGTCCGTTTTGCTCAATTTAGTGGCTTAATGTCGGCAAACGTGGGTAACTGTGGATCAACTGCAGGCACGAGGCAGCTGGGGAAGGCGACCCTCGTCCACAGCCTGGAGGTCCCGGTGACGACACGTGGAGTTCTCTACATCCACTCCGCGCCCCGCGCGCTGTGCCCGCACGTCGAGTGGGCCGTCGCGGGAGTGCTCGGTGTGCGGGTGAGCCTGGACTGGATCCGCCAGCCGGTCGCACCCGGACACTGGCGCGCCGAGCTCTCCTGGCAGGGTGAGCCCGGAACGGCCTCGAAGCTCGCCTCCGCGCTGCGCGGCTGGCAGCTGATGCGGTACGAGGTCACCAGCGAGCCCTGCGCCACGGCGGAGGGCGAGCGCTACAGCAGCACGCCCTCGCTCGGCATCTTCCACGCCGTCACGGGCATCCACGGGGACATCCTGATCCCCGAGGACCGGCTGCGCGCCGTCCTGCTGCGCGCCCGCAGCGAGGGGGCCGACCTGGAGGCCGAGATCTCCCGGCTGCTCGGCAAGCCCTGGGACGACGAGCTGGAGCCGTTCCGGTACGCCGGTGAGGGCGCGCCGGTGCGCTGGCTGCACCAGGTGGTCTGACCGCCGGCACGCACCCCCGGAACGACGGAAGGGGCCGGCGCGCACGGAAGGCGCCCGCCCCCGACCGGCGGACGGGGGGGGGCGGGGGGGGGGTAGGCCAGCACCCCCGTGTGGGCGCCCAGACCCAACG
>NZ_JBHWGV010000086.1:0-25406 GCF_042732955.1 Kitasatospora sp. NPDC059747
ACTACGAGGAACTGCCGGACCGGTCACGCTCGATGATCCACTGGGCCATGGTCAACTCCATGACCACTCGCCTGACCGCCAGCCCCGACAAAGTCAGGCAATACCTCCGCCCGAAATCGCCTGCGGAAGCCTAAATCAGTATCGAACGCCCTCTTAGAGGAACTAACACAAGGCTCGGACGCGTCGGTAGGCGATCACGCAACAGGCCAGTTTGAGGAACGCCTCGTGGATGTCGTCGCGGATGTCCCAGCGGATCCGCAGGCGTCGGAAGCCGTGGATCCAGGCATTGGTCCGTTCGACGACCCACCGCACGGCTCCGAGACCAGAGCCGTGCGGCACGCCTCGACGGGCGATGACCGGCTTGATGCCCCGCTTCCAGAGCAGGCGGCGGTACTTGTCGTAGTCGTAGCCACGGTCGGCGAACAACTGCCGCGGCCGGTGGCGTGGCCGACCAGTCTTCCCGCGAATGCGCGGGATCGCGTCCAGCAGCGGCAGCAGCTGGGTGACGTCGTGGCGGTTGCCGCCGGTCAGGGTGATCGCCAGCGGCGTGCCCCGGCCGTCCGTGATCACGTGATGCTTCGAGCCCGGTCGAGCGCGGTCGACCGGGCTCGGTCCCGTTTTGGGCCGCCGCGACGGGCCTGGTGGTGGGAGCCGTCGATCACCGCCCGCGACCAGTCCAGCTCGCCTGCACGGTGAAGTTCGGTCAGCAGCATCTGGTGCAGCCGGTCCCACACCCCGGCCTCGTGCCAGTCCCGCAGCCGGCGCCAGCAGGTCATGCCCGAGCCGAAGCCGAGCTCCTGCGGCAGCCACTCCCACTGGATCCCGGTGTGCAGCACGAACAGGATCCCCTGCAAGCAGCCCCGGTCGTCCAGCGGCGGGCGGCCGATCCTGCGAAGCCGCTACTGCCGCACCGGCAGCAGCGGCTCAATCCGACCCCACAAGTCGTCCGACACCAGCCACGGCGGTCTCTTCCCCACGACCTACTCAACGAGCCGATGGGCGAACAGACATGGGCGCTTCGCAGTTCTGTTAGCTCCTCTTACTGGGGGTATGTTCGCACAGGAAGTCGCGGAGTGTGGCGGTGAGCTGGTGCTCGAGCATGCGGGGAACTCCGGTGTGGTGGAAGGCGCACTGTGGGGCACGCGGCGCAGAAGCAGGTGGAGTTCCGCTGGTGGGCGCGTTGCTGACGCGCCTCCGGACGGTGGTGAAGGTGACCGACTGCGGCTGGTTCCGCCGATGCTGTCGGCGGTCCGAACCTGGTCCTTTCCGACACCGTACCTGAGGCGCCCAGGAGTTGTCCTCCACGGGGCCGATGCGCCGCCCTCGGAGTCGTTCGACCCCAGGTTGTCCGACCGATGGAGCAGGATGGGCTCTGACGAGTCACCTGGGAGAGGGAAGCAAGGAAATGGCCACCGACGAAACCCGGCTGCCTGTGGAGTTCCTGGCCACTGTCGCGGCCGGTGCCGATCCCGGGTCCGCGGCGGCCCAGATGGCAGCCGAACAGGCCCGTGGCGTGACCGACAGCCAGCAGGGCGGGCCGCTCCTCGCGGCGCTGCTCGCCAGGCCCTACCGGGATTCGGCACCCGCCTGGCTGCTGGAGGCCGCGGTGGCGAACGGGCTGCGACAGAGCGAGAGCGAGTACGAGTACCTCACCGGGTCGACGTCGCTGGTGGTCCTCGCGCTCATCCACCCCGACTGCGATCCGGCTCTGCGGGCCGACACGTTGCGCCGCTGCTCCGACCGCCGGCTCGGCTCCCTCGGCACCGCCGACCGGCCGACCGACCTCTGCGCGGCCGTCGCCGAAGAACTGCTCAGGCGGGTACCGCAACCACCGCACATGACGCCCGAACTGCTCAAGGAGCCAACGCCCGCACAGGTGGTTCTGCGTACGGGTCGCCTCCACGACGCCGTGTTCGAGGCCGCCGTCGCTCTCCTGCCCGACGGCCTCGACCGCACGCGTCTGGAGGACGAGGATTCCGGCGCCTGGTCCGACCGGATCAGGGCAGCGTTCGACGCGTGGGGCCGCATGTGGTCGGCCGTACTCGAACGGCACTCCGACCGGCACTCCCAGCTCATCGACAGGACCGCCGGCACCACGGCGAACCAGGTCATCCGCGACCAACTGCTCGGCAGCGTGCCGTGGACGGTCGAGCCGAAACTCCTTAGGCAGATCGCGCTGGATGACCTCTCCAGGTTCGGCGCCGCCATGCTCACAACCCGGATCTGCGGATTCCTCCAGGACGGTTCCTCGAAGGAGGAGGCCCGGCAGCACTTCGCCGCCGAGCTCTCCGCCCTGGACGAGACCGATCGAAGGGACATCGAGTTCCTGTACCTACGGGACGACGGCTTCGACACCGACTGGGGCACCGATTCCGCCGTCTCCTGGGTAAGCCACGCGGCCGACGGACGGTGGCGCCTCGTCCTGAACCCCGCCGAGGCCAAGCCCGCCCACGGCGATCCCCACACCTGGCGAAGCCATTCGGACGAACTCGCCGACTTGGGGCGGCACTTCGCCGAAACGGCCGTGCAGGCCCTCCGGACCTGGAAGCCGAAGGACCTCTACGGAATCAGCACGGCGTCCGGACTGCGCTGGGTCCGCGACATGCTGGTCCACCTGCCCGAGCTCGCACCGGCCGTCGAAGCGACCGTTCGACTGGTGATCCGCGACGCCCGCCGCGGCCGGTCCGGCCCCCAGTCGTACGACTACAAGTCCCAGGAGGACCGGCGGCAGTTCGACGAACTCCTGGACGCGATCACGCGGATCGTCGCCGACCCCGCCCCGCAGCCGCCCGCGACCCGTCGCACGGCCCTCGGCAACCCCGAAGAAGTGACGGTCCGGAGCCTGTCCGCCGTCACCGCGGAGGTGCTCGACGCGTACCTCAACCGGCATGCCGGCGACGACGCGCTCGTGGAGAAGGCACTGCTGTCCTTCGCCTGGCACGGCCACCGCAGCGAACCGGCGTTCGCCTCACTCCTCGCCCGCCACTCCGATCCGCGCCACGCCGTCCACACCCTCACCCGCGAGCTCCGCCGCCGGCTCGGCGGCAACCCCGCCAACCGCGAAGCGTGGGCCCGGCAGGTCCTCGCCCTACCCGACTATCCCAGCGAGACCATCCTCGCCCTGCCCGCCTGGACGGCACTCAAGGCCCGTGGGCACCACTACGACAGCACACATCCCACCGTGCTCGCCCTGGTGGAAGCAGCACTCGGAGACGACCACGAGGCCTGGCAGCGATTCGCCGACAGCCCGATCAGCAACTCCGGCCCCAACGCCTGGCTCCGCCTCGGAGACATCCTCACCGCCGCCGCAGACGGAACGGCGTGGCCCAAGCCACCCGGTTCCCGCTGACAGCTCCGGACTGCGCCGAGACACACTGGCCAACATGGCAACCGAGCGCCGGTGATAGCGGGCGGTGGAGGGTGTGAGAAAGGCCTGGCTGGTGAGGCAGCCTCACCTCCGCCCTGCCGGGTCACGCGTAGGGGTCGCGCAGCAGCCGAGGCTTACGGACCCCGCGTGTGATCTTCTCGGGGAGGTCCGGGCCTGCAAGGTAGTAACGGCCCTGGGCCTCGTCCCTGGCTGCGAGCCAGCCGGCACGGACGAGTTCGCGGATGTCGCGCTGAGCCTGCTGCTCGCTCAGTTCGGAGTCGACCTGGTAGGTGGCGCGGCGCAGGCGGTTGCCCATGGCCGCGGGGTAGAGGGCGCAGAGCATGCGGTCGGGCCAGCCGCGCTGCATGATCGCCGCCGACATCCCCCTGGCCGTCGTCTCCAAGACGATGCGCCACTCCACCCTCGCCATCACCATCAACCTCTACGGCCACCTGTTCAAGGACTCCGCCGACGAGGCCGTTCTCGCACTCTCCCACGCGCTCGACCAGGCCGCGTCCGGTTGGGCAAACCGTGAGCAGGGCAACCGGAGTGTCTCCTGCGAGCGGCATAGTCGCCCGCAGGACACCCCCGTGCAGACGGGCTCTTCGTCAGGGGGTCTGGCGGCGGGCTGCCTCAAGGCGCCGTCGGAGGTCGCGGATGATCTCGCTCCAGCGCCACGACTCCGGGGCGTCCCAGCACTTCTCGCCGATCGGGTGCCAGTCGGACAGCTCGCTCAGCTGAGCGGCCAGCGCCTCCCAGTCAGTCCCGTGCGTGGTGCCCGGGTCCCGGTCGAGCTTTTGAGCGACGTCGTGCATGCGGTGGGCCGCCCGGTAGTAGGACAGCTGGGTGTCGGTCAGTCGCCGTACCGCGAAGCCGTCGCACTTGCTGCACCAGTCGAAGTCGTCGCGGGCGAGGAGGTCCGCGATGCGCAGCAGGTCGTCGTGCTCGGTGACGCCGCATTCTCCGGAGTGTGAGCAGAACGGTGAGTGGCCCTTGCGCTGCCAGCCAGGATCGGCATCGGTTGTGTAGACCTGTACATCGGCGAGGACGCCCAGCGGAATTCCGCTGCCGCGGTGCCACCGGTCGGTGCCGGGCTGCTCGAACGGTTGGAGGCGAAGGCGGCGGGCGCTGACCAGCAGGCCGTGCCACACCGCGCTGGACACGGTGCGGCGGCGACCGTCGCGGTCGGGGCCGCCGTCGAGAGTGCGCAGGTCCGCCGCGCCGCGTGCCATGGCCAGGCATCGCAGCTCCTGTTCAGGGTTCTCCCTTCGGTACCTCAGCCGAGCGGTGGTGCGGGCACCGTCTGCGAGACCGAGGTCCTCTCCGAACCGCGGATCGTGCGGGTCGCGGACGGGGGCGGGCCAGACGCTCTCCTCTTCGTCTTCGTCGGGACGAGGCCCGATTTCCTGGATCCACGGTTCGATGACGCTCGCCGGCAGGTCCGAGGCTCCGGCGATGATGGTTCCGCGCCACCCGGCGGCCAGCCGCCTCTCGACGACCGCCAGTGGCAAGACCTCCGGCCCTGCGTCCGGAGAGAAGACCAGGTACGGCTGGTCGTCGCCTGCCGAGACGGCGCGCAGGGCGCGCACGTGGTCGGCGGCGAGCGGCTGGCGGTCACGAACGGGGGTGTCGTCGAAGATCCCCGGCCTGATGTGGTCTACGGCCGTTTCGGCCTCGGTACCGGTCGTCGTTTCGGTCGTGGCGGTGGTGTGGGGTTCGCAGTCGAGGAGGGAGGAGCGGGAGTCGAGGAGTCGGTCGGCGATGAGGGGCGGGACCTGCAGGGTGAGGGTGCGCCGGCCCCAGTCGGCGGTGGCGAGGTAGGTGACGAGAACGCCAGTGGTCCAGTTGTCGAGTTCGCTGAGGAATCCCCGCTCGTACCGGTGCGAGGAGTCGTCGGCGACCTCCGACAGGTACGCGGTCACCAGCAAGGTCGGCGCGGGTTCGGCCCCGGCAGCTGCGGCACGCGCCAGGTCCTCCCAGGACGCGACCAGCTCGTCAGCGGCGGAACATACCTGTGCGTAGCCCTTGCGGTTGGAGCGCATACCGTGGGTGAGCGTGTAGGAGATGTACGAGCGCTCACTCGGTCGGCCCCAGCCGGCTTCGGCCTTGCGCTGCCAGTCCCGCCACAGTGCCTTCAGTCCCCTGTTGATCTCCTGTCGCGTGCCGATCGCCGTCAGCGCCGGATCGTCGGCGGGCAGTTCCGGCTCGTCCAGGAGCGCTACTGCCGCGCCGGTCAGGAGTCCGTCCGGGTCGACGAACTGTGCGGCCTGCACACGCAGCGTCTCCAGGTACTGCTTCTTCACTGCCAGCTTCGGCTCCGCCCAGTCGGCGAGCCAGGGGAACATCGCGGCAGCGGTCTGGGCCTGGTGCAGGCTCTTCGCCGCATCCCGCCAGGCGGAGAACACGCTTTCCCGCAGGTGCTCGGCATCGTCGCGCGCCGCTTCGTCGTCACCGTCCGCTTCCTCGCTGTCAGGGTCGACTGCGGGCTCGGTGCGCAACAGGTCGGCGGCGGCCTGGACTTCGTTCTCATCCCACCAGATGTCCTCGTCCGGCCCGGTGTGGGATCGCAGCTGGTACAACAGGCCGATCCCGCCGAGTTCCTTGAGGAAGACACCCAGCCCGGTTTCCGGGCGCACCCACGCGCCCCACTGCGCGCAGCGCGAGCACATCCGGCCGATCGTCTCCGCGTTCAACGGGACCTCGGCCGTCGTGATGTCACGGGCACGCAGCTGGGCGCATGTCGTCGCGGCATGGAGCTTGGTGTTCTTGCCCTTGGCCGAATGGACGGTGACGGGCGTGCCCTCGAACGGGCCGAGCGGAACATCTGCGGTCAGAGCACAGTCGAGCACGTAACTCCCCTATCGGTCTCGGCTTGCGAGCCTAGATGAGGGCACCGACAAGGCGGCTGAGAATGTCGTCCTCCGTACTCGGCCCGCCGACTCGACACCAGCCGGTCTCGTCCGACTGGTGATGCGAAGCCTGTCGCGGCAGGATCCCGAACTGCCGCCCGAATGGTGCCGTGGTCATCTCCCTCTCTGCGAGTCGGCCCAGGTGCCCGTCCTCGGGAGCGATCAGGAGCACGAGAGCCAGGCCCTCAGGGGCAGTGGCGGTGCCGGTGGCCTGCCGAGCGCCTGCCAGCTCCGCAGGGTCACCCTTGCGGACGCCGCTTCAGTAGCTGCGGCAACCAGTACTCGGGCGGCTGTGGGAGTGTCGCAGCAATGGCCCAGTCCCCCTCCGGATCCGGGTTGCGAGGAGCCCAGGTCCGTGGCCTACGTAGATCGAGTACCTCCTTCGCCGCCTCCACCATTGCAGGAGAGGGATCACGAACAAGGTCGTTCAGAAGAAGGGGCATGCCGAAGGGGTTCGACTGTGGATTCCATGTGCGACAGGCAATCTGACAGGCGCTGTCGGCCTCGAACACCACGCAGGCGCAGTGGCCCGGGTCCTCGGAATCCGCGAGCCAGATCAGTCGATCGCCCGAGACGAGGCGCTCGCGTCCGATCAGTGTCCCGTTTTGGACTTCGCCGGAACGGTCGAGGAACGGCACGGGGTCCTCGTCGCCACCGGGATCGCGGTCGCTGAGGCCGGCTACGTGCCCGGGGTGCTCAGCGCCATCGATCTCAAGCACGTCTCCGTCTGCGTGAGCCTGCCAGATGTCCAGAACGTTGAGCTCTGTGCTCAGGAACTCAGGATAGGCGCTGAGCACGAAGACCTGACCGGACTTCAACGGCAGGACGACACGATCTCCGCGGCCTACAACATGACGCTCCGGAGAAGACGCCCAGGAGCCGATCCCCGTCACCTGCTCCTGAGCAAGCCGAACCGCCCCAACCGCGTCCTCGACAGAGACCCGGAAGAACTCCCGGTTCGGTGCGACACGGACGGCGGCCAGAAGCCTATGGGCCTGCCTCTCAACCTCTCTGTGCCGCAAGGTCTTTGCTCGATAGGCAACCTGAAAGGGGAACGGTACAGCCGTCTTCGACAGCCCCTCGGCCCTGTCCTCGGGAAGGTGCTCGGACCAGCCGATCTTGACGAGATCCGGCATCGCCGGATTCACCATGACATAGACGAAGCCGTACTTGTAGACAGCCATTCCTTAACCCCCCTGGCCGGATTGCGCATCACCGCTCGTATGCGCACTCACGAGCGTAAATGCGACGGATGACATGCTGCTGGTCCTTCTCCCCCGGTACTGCGTCACCTCGGCGTCAGTGTCACCCGCGGGGCCGCGCCTACGCGTAGCCGCTCTCGAAGGCGCGACTCGGCTCGGCGTCCTCTCTGTCAGCCTCGGACGAGACATCCCGCTTGGTCAGCATCAGTCCGTGAAGCGACTGAGACGCCTCACGAATCCGTCGATGTCGGCGAGGTCCGGGGCGTCGGGGCCGCGCAGGCGCTGGGTTGCCTCACGCAGGGCCGCGGCTGCGCGACGGGCTTCGGGGAAGCGTTCGCGGGCAGCGTGGAGACGGGCGAGGTTGGCCAGAGCATCGAGGTGGCGGTCGACGGCCGCAGCGTCGGCAGGCTCTGGGGCGTGGGCGGTGTAGGCGCGGAATGCCTCGATCGCTGCGGTGGACTCACCGAGGGCCATGCGGCACTGGGCCGCGTAGTAACGGCAGAGCAGCGCCTGCTCGTCGTTGGTGCCGTAGCGCGCGGTCCAAGCGGCACCGACCTCATCGAAGAGGGCGGCGGCCTCGCGGTAGGCGCCGGCAAGGAATCGGACCTGGGCCAGGGAGAACGTGAGGTCGTCGTGGAGGACGCCGTCCTGGGCGCGGTGGATGGCGTCGGCGAGGAGGTCGGCAGCCTGGACGAACTGGCGGGCCTGGGCGAGCTGCGCTGCCCGGTCCGCAACCTCGTTGGCTTCAGCGTCGCTCAGCGGCGTGGGGGGCGTCTCGGGCGCAGGGCCCGGTTCGGCCGGAATCATCAGAGTCGGGGTGTACCCGGTCAGGATGGTGCGCTTGGGCGGTCCGCTGAAGGGACGGCGGAAAGGCTGGCGCGGGTCGAACTCGATCTGAGCGGCACCGGCGAGGTCCTGCTTGTAGACCCACGGCAGCAGTGCGTCGTACACCTGGAATGCCTCCAGGCGGCGTTCGGGTTCCTTGTCCAGCATTCCCAGCAGGAGGTCCTCGAGCTCCTCGGGGATGTCCGGGCGCCGGGTGCGGATCGGCGGTGGGGTGGAGCGCACGTGGTGCCAGGCGTGGGAGCCGTTGGCGTCGGCCGTGAACGGGGGGCGGCCGGTGAGAAGTTCGTACATCACGCAGGCCAGGGCGTAGATGTCGGAAGCCGGTCCGACCTCGTTGGCCAGGCTCTGCTCGGGCGACATGTAGGGCGGGGTGCCGACCGTCATGCCTTCCTGGGTCAGGCGGGGGTGGTTGCCGGCACCGCGCAGGGCGGCGACACCGAAGTCGAGGACCTTGATGACGCCGTCCGCGGTGATCATGAGGTTGGACGGCTTGATGTCGCGGTGGACGACGTCGTTGCGGTGCACCTCATCCAGTACGGACGCGATCTGTACACCTGCCGCCGCGGCCCAGGAGATTGCCAGCGGTGAGACGTCGTAGTCCGTGTCATTGATCAAGGTCTGCACTTCGCGTCCGCGCAGCAGCTGCATGACCACGTACAGCTGGTGTGTCGTCTCGTCAATGCCGGTGTCATAGATGGCCGGGATACCGAGGTGTTCCAGAGCAGCGGTAGTGCGGACTTCACGCAGGAAACGGTCGCGGCGGGTGGCCAGCATCTCCGCCGCGCCGAAGCCGGGGATGCCGGGCAGGCCGCGGGTGTCGGTGAGCATCATCTTGACCGCGACGCGGCGGTCGAGGCGTTCGTCGTAGGCGTGCCAGACCTCACCCATGCCGCCGGCGCCGATCGGGCGGTCGAGCCAGTAGCGTCCCGCGATCACGCGAGACGGCGGCCTGCTGGCATCTTCGGTCGGCGCATCGTGGAACCCATCCTGCGGCACTGCAGCGATCCCTTCGGCCACGGCGCCTGCGCAGCACCGGAGTTCGACGTTACGTGGAACTGTTGGTACAGATTATGCATCGGCCGGACGGGTGACTCCCGCTTCACCAGACTTGATCGCTGCGGCCCGCTCTTCGGTGGCCCGGCGCTCCGCTTCGCGGCGGACGGGGCGGCGGATGAGACCGTACGCCTGCTGGGTGGCGACCTGCTTGAAGATCTTGTTGACGAGCGGGTCGTCGTAGTACCGCACGAGCAGGGCGTCGTTGGACCGGGCCTGGTCGATGACGATGCGGTCCATGTCCTTGTTGACCTCACGACGGAAGGTCTCTTCGTCGTTGTGGAGGCCGATCCGGTTCAGGTCCGGATCTTCCGAGACGGCGACGATCAGTTGACCGAGGAGGATCTGGTCGGTGGTGGACAGGCCGATACCGTACTCGTCGTTGACCGACTCGATGACCTCGGCGAGGGACTTCTCCTCGACCTCCAACCCAGCGCCGGCGGGCTGCGGAACCAGGCCGGGCAGCAGCTGAGCGCCTTCCGCTTTGAGAATGAGGTCAGCCGTGCCGGTCTTGCGGACGTTCATGTGGCTGGGGGTGACTTCGCCTACGTCCGCGCTCGCCGAGCCGGCCGGGAGCCTGAGGCGGCGCACCAGGAACCTCCCGTACTGGTAGAGGCGCTCCAGGTCCTCGTTCTCAAAACCGATGACGTGAGAGAGCCAGCCATACGCCTTGACGTAGGAGTCCAGCGCGCGCCGGAATTCCTGCGCGGCGTCGGGCTCATCGTCCGCCAGGGCATTGAACCGATCCACGGCCGGCTGAGTGTAGGTGTGCAGCTTCGCGTGGGCCTTGGAGACCGCGGCGTCGGTGGCGGTGCCGTTCTTGAACGCGGCGAAGTAGGCCGTGACGAAGGCATCCATCTCCGCCTCGATCAGCAGCCGGTAGGCCATTACCTCGTCGTACCGGTTGAACAGGAAGTCCGGGTCGGTCGGTTCGGAGATCGATGCCTCGTAGTACTGCTGGAACGCCTCCTCGATCACGGCCGGCTTGTTGGCGAAGTCCATCACGAACAAGTCTTCGGCCGACTTGAGCGGATGCGTGCGGTTCAGCCGGGACAGCGTCTGCACGGCGGCGAGGCCGGCCAGCAGCTTGTCGACGTACATCGTCGTCAGCAGCGGCTGGTCGAAACCGGTCTGGTACTTGTCTGCGACAACCAGGATGCGGTATTCAGGCCGGGGCACGGACGGCGGCTTTGGGTCGTCCAGGCGGGTGTAGGCGAAGGCTTCGGGCAGCTTGCTCTCTGCAAAGCCGTTCAGCTTCGCCTCGGTGTACTCGATCTCGTCCAGGGTGAGGGTGCCGGAGAAGGCCACCAGAGTGCCGCAGTCGGTGTAGCCGCAGCGCTCCACGTAGGCGCGGATTGCCTGGTAGAGGCGCACCGCGTGCTCGCGGCCGGGGGTGACGACCATGGCGCGGGCCCTGCCGCCGAGCCTGTCCACGGTGTGGGCACGGAAGTGCTCCACGATGATCTTCGCCCGAGACTCCAGGGACGCCTCGGACATCAGAGCGGCCCGCACCAGCTTCGCTTTCGCCTTCCGCGGATCCACCTGTCGCTCGGCCTCGTCCACGGCGGCCTGCTGCAGCTTGAAGTACGTGCTGTAGGTGACGTAGGTACCGAGCACGTCGAGGATGAAGCCCTCCTCGATGGCCTGCCGCATCGAGTAGATGTGGAACGGCTCCATCTGCCCGCTCTCGCGCGACTCGGTGCCGAAAAGCTTGAGGGTCTTGTCCTTCGGGGTCGCGGTGAATGCGAAGAAGGACAGGTTGGGCTGCTTGCCGCGGGCGAGCGCGGCTGCGGTCAGCGGATCGCCGTCCTCGTCGACCGCGCCCTCGCCCAGCTTGCCCAGCATCCGCTTGAGTGCGTCAGTGCCCTTGCCGCCCTGAGAGGAGTGCGCTTCGTCGATGATGATCGCGTAGCGGCGCTCGCGGCCAAGTCCGGATGCCTTGTCCAGGATGAACGGGAACTTCTGCAATGTCGTGATCACGATACGGGCAGTCGTCCCGGTCAGCGCGTCCGCGAGCTGCTGGGAATCGTCGTCGACGCGCAGGACCACGCCCGGGGTGTGGTCGAACTGGTAGATGGTGTCCTGGAGCTGCTTGTCCAGCACTCGCCGGTCGGTGATGACCACGACCTTGTCGAACACCTGCGCGTTCGGCCCAAGGCCCTTGGCCTGGGCAGCAGCCGGATCCAGGAGCGCGGGATCTTCGGGAGTGTGCAATGAAGCCAGGCGATGGGCGAGCCAGGCGATCGTGTTGGACTTTCCCGACCCCGCGGAGTGCTGGATCAGGTAGTTCTCACCTGCCCCGTGCGTGGCCGCGTGCTCGGTCATCTTCCGCACTGCGTGCCATTGGTGGAACCGCGGAAAGATCAGCGGCTGCTTGTGCGCGGAACCGGGCCGGTAACGAGGGGCCTTGCCGGCCTTCGCGGCCTCGTCCTCCACGTGCAGGTAACGATGCAGGAGGTCGAGCCAGTTGTCGCGGTGCATGACCTGCTCGAACAGGTACGAGATCGCGTACTCCGCCTCGGCGGCAACGGGCGAATTGCCCGCGCCACCGATGTTGCCCGGTCCACCGGTGCCCATGTTGAACGGGAGGAACCGCGTCTTCGCCCCGGCAATCCGCGTCGTCAGGAACACCAGGTCCGGATCAATCGCGAAGTGCACCAAACTGCGACGGGCGAAGAACAGCTCGTTCGGGTCGCGGTCACTGCGGTACTGCCGCTTCGCGTCCTCGACCGACTGCCCGGTGAGCGGGTTCTTCAGCTCGGCCGACGCGATGGGCAGCCCGTTGACGAAGAACGCGAGATCCAAGGACTTGGCCGGCTCGGCAGCGGAGTAATGGAACTGCCGCACCACGGCGAGCCGGTTCGCGTCGTACTCGTCCAGGGCCCCGGCCGCCAGGGTGTGGGCGGGCCGAAAGTATGCCAGGCGGATCTTGATGTTGCGCTGGACAACCCCGTGACGCAGCACATCCAGCAGCCCGCGCTCATCTATCTGCTTGGCCACATGCGCGGCGAACCGCTGGATCGCGTACAGTTCCTCCTCTCCGTACGCGTCCATCAACCGCTCCCACTCCTCGGGCTGGGAGGCGCCAAGGAACGTGGACAGCTCGGACGTGTCGATGCCGAGCTCGTGGCTGTAGGTGTTTGCCAGTCCCCGCTCCCACTTGCTACGGAGCAGGGCTGCCTCGACGGCGTCCTCGAATGCACCCTCAGTGTGGGCCTCGTGCGCGCCGGGCGGGGTAGCGGTCATCAGGACACTCCGTACGTGGTTGGCGGGTGACTCTTTACGCGTGGACGCTCTAACGGGCAGTAGTGACGTCGAGTTGACCGGTCACGGCAGCGGTAATCAGAGACTGGCGCCGCTCGGCGAGGAGGGAGAGCTGATGCTCGACCTTCTCACCGAGGGCCTTGACGGCTTCCTGGCTGCGACTGACCCGATCGACGAAGGCGTGCTGCTCGTCAAGGCTGACCGGGGGGATGGGCCACTCCTTAATCTCTTCGAACCTAAGATTGGCCATGGATTGGGACGCGCCGTTGGAAGCCGCCCAGCAGGCCGCGCGTACTCGACTGCCACGAGCCACCGCTGCGACATAGTGCGGGCTCAGCCCTTTGCTCACGCGGACTCGGAAGATTTTGTCTGACAGCATTAGCTTGGGTCTAACTCTGGGAACCACGGCTGTGGATCCCACCAGCTGCGGCGTGTTCGCGCGGGTAATCAGGAGATCACCTTCCTGTACCTCGCTTCTGCGGTCCGGGACCACATCTTCAGGCAGCCGCTTGTTGGCAGTCGGATCGAAGGTCCCTGGACGGAGGGCGCTTACCTTTAGCACACCCCACTCGCCATCATTCGCAGGAACTGCGTCGCATTGAGGGCTTGACCCTTGATCCACTCCAGTTACGAAGCGCCTGAACGGCAATGATCCGGCCCGCTGGTATAGCGCATCGATTTCGAGATCAAGAACAGCCGACTCCCGTTCCGTGATCTTTTCGAGCGTGGCACGCTCTAGCCGGACCATCCTGTCGATACGCGAGGTGGCGAAATCGAGATAATCCGCGATGCACCGCTGCTCATCTACCGGAGGGAGAGGCAAGGGAAAGCTCTGAATTTTGCTACTGTTGGTAGAAGCCAGGTTAGTGGTCCTCGTTCCCGTGCTCTCAAAATAGCAGCGACCATAGAGCGATTGCGTCAAGTATGCGAGATACCGTCCGCTCAGGCGTTGCGGGTCAGGCCGGATGGCAAAAACATGATTCTGGTGCAGGCACCATTCCAATTCCCCCTGCCAGACCGTCCCACGCCCCAGCTTGTCCAGGTCTCCGCCCTCGGTCATCAAAACGTCGCCAGGCCGGAGCGTGCAACGGTGGGCTACGCTCCGTGGTACGGAGATCTCCGTGACCGTTCCGAGGTCGAGGCTTCCTGCCTGAACGTTTGCCACGCGCAGATACGGGCGCGTAACAACGTCGCCCGTGATGTCGCGTTTCGCGTCGACTGTCAACCCGTTCTGCAATCGAGCGACGTACCCAAGTCGCACCAACTCCCAGCCTTCGGGGAGCTCGAGTGAATGGAGATCGAACATCGAGGCGGTCACTGGATCACCTCACCCAGCAGCGCCTGGATCTCCGCCTCCAGAGCCTTCAGCTCCTCATCGATCTCCGAGAGCGGGCGCGCCCTCTTGTACACGTAGAAGTGTCGGGTGAATGGGATCTCATATCCGACCCGGGAGCGCATGGTCTCCTTAGTCTTCGGATCCTTCAACTCAGCGATCCACGCATCCTCGACGTGGGGTTTCACAGCACGCTCAAAGTACATATCGATGTCCTCGCGGAGCGGAACATTTTCGGCATCCCGCAATTCCGGGTCGTGTTCCACCTGCCCCTTCTTGACGTACTGCAGCTCACCCTCCGGATCCGGAACGCCGACTGCGTCACGCATCGCCTTATCGAAGGAGTTGCTCTTAGGCCAGCTAATGCCGGCCTGGTTCAGCGCGGCACTCAGTGCGATCCACGCCTCCGCCTTGGTCTTCCACGAGCCGCCCAGCAGTGGTTTGAGTGCTGCCGCCAGTCGCTCCGGACCACCCTCGCCAAACTCCTTCTCCACCACCTTTGCCACCTGAAGCGCGTCCAAGGAATCCTCGCTGACCTCGAACCGCAACTTGAGGGGCCGGTCCACGGTGATGCGCTGGTAGCCGAAGTCATCTGCGTCGAAGATCTTGACCTTGCCCGGCACGGAATGCTGCGAGCCGCCTCCGGAGCGCGCGAGTCGGTATGCCTCTCCATACCAAGCGCAGATCTCATGGCGCTGCTCGTCGGTGATCTCCTTGCGCTTGTTGCTCAGAGACTTCCGCATTTTGGACCACTGGTCTCGCGCATCGATGAGGATGATCCGGTCCTTGAGGTTTTTCGGCTTTCGGTTGGTGACGATCCAGACGTATGTCGAGATGCCGGTGTTGTAGAAGAGCTGGTCGGGGAGGGCGACGATCGCTTCCAGGTAGTTGTGCTTGATGATCCAGCGGCGGATCTCGGACTCGCCGGAGCCTGCGCCGCCGGTGAAGAGCGGTGAGCCGTTGAAGACGATTGCGATTCGGCTGCCGCCGATCTCCGTACCGTCAGCATCCTTCTTCAGTGGTCGCATTTTGTGGATCATGTGCTGCAGGAAGAGGAACGACCCGTCGTTGATCCTGGGTAGCCCGGCACCGAAACGGCCGTCGTAGCCGCGGTCCTCATACTCCTGCTTGACCTGCTTCTCAACCTTCTTCCACTCCACGCCGAAGGGCGGGTTGGCGAGCATGTACTCGAACTGCTCATCCTCGTGGCCGTCCTGGGTGAAGGAATTGCCGAAGTGGATGTTGGAGGCAGTCTGACCCTTCAGTAGCATGTCGGAACGGCAGATCGCGTACGACTCAGCATTCAGCTCTTGCCCGAAGACGTTCACACGCGCAACGGGGTTGAGGATCTTGATGTGGTCCTGGGCCGCCGAGAGCATGCCGCCGGTGCCACAGGCCGGGTCGAGGATGTCGATCACCGGGGCCGCCCCAGTGAGGCGGTCTCCATCAGGGGCCAGGAGCAGCTCGACCATCAGCTCGATGACCTCGCGCGGGGTGAAGTGCTCACCGGCGGTCTCGTTCGAGGCGTCCGCGAACTTGCGGATCAACTCTTCGAAGACGAACCCCATGTTGTGGTTGTCGACGGCCTCAAGGCTCAGATCGATGTCAGCGAACTTCTGGACCACAAGGTAGAGCAGTCCAGCCTTGGCCAGGCGGTCGATCTGCAGGTGGAAGGCGTAGTGGTCGAGGATCTCGGTGGCCTCCGAGGAGAACCCGCCGATGAAGTCCTTGAGATTCTTCTCAACCTTCTGCGTGTCCGGATCGGCACCGATTGTGGCGAACGTCTGCCGGGAGAGGTTGTAGAAATCACGGCCGGCGGTGGCGCGCAGCACCGCGTCGTTGTTCTGGCCTGCGAAGGATTCGGCACGGGCCCAGACGGTCTCGCGGGTGTCCTTCATGACACAGTCCATGCGGCGCAGCAGCGTCATCGGCAGGATGACCTTGCCGTACTCGGAGCGCTTGTAGTCGCCCCGCAGCAGGTCGGCGACCGACCAGATGAAGTCGGCCAGCTCCTGGTTCTTGTCGCTCACACGCCACCTTCTTGTGTTGTTCCGCTGCAGAGCCCAGCTCGCCCGCACGATACCGGAGAGGTCAGACAGGGCTAGCGTACGGAAAGAGAACAGCTCCGTGTGCTGCGACCGGTAGCCCGCGACGACAGCAGGTGCCGAAGCGGTCCGGTGTGCCACGCGCCGCAGTGGCTGCGCCGGGCGTACCAGCGCATGCTCGGCCTCGGGCTGAGCACGACGGTGCCGCCCAAGACCCTGTCGCGCCAGTGAGTCGCCTTTCACTTCGGCGCCGATCGACCTGTATGCCTCTGGTCACAATCGGTGGCGGGACGATCCGGGCGGGCATGTCGAAACGATGCGCCGCGGTGTGTGGCAGCGCCCCAGGGAGGAGAAACTCAGGCGAGTCCTTCGGGGCGGGCAGGTGATACCTGTCCACCCCGAAGATCGCCAAGATCTACAGCCGCTCCGGCGTTCCGATGCCGAGGAGGTCCATGCCCCGGCGGAGGGTCTGGCCGGTCAGCTGGCAGAGCAGCAGCCGGGTCTCCATGACCTCGCGGCTGGGGGCCTTGAGGACGGGGCAGTGCTCGTAGAAGGTGGTGTACGCCGCGGCGAGGCTGTGCAGGTAGGCGCAGAGACGGTGGGGCTCGAAGGTCTCGGCGACGGGTCGATGGTGGCGCCGAACTCGTCGAGGAGCACGCCCCTGCCCCTACGGGGTCTCGTTCTCTGGCGGCCGTCGGCGCCTGTCGGCTGCACGACCCGGCACTATCTGGCGATGCGTCAGAATGGCTCGATGGTCGGCGGCATTGCCGAGCAGATCACCGGAGGTACGACTTCATGACCCGCTACAGCATCGATCCCGAACGGCACGAGCTGATCGCAACCTGGGAAACGGGCGAGGGCGGTCTCGCCACCCGTATCGCCGCCGTCCCGGCCGGCACGGACACGGCCGCGCTGATGCGGCTGGCCCGCACCCTCACCCACCTGTCCGAGGCGGCATGGCGCACCTACACCCACCCCGCCAGTGCCGCCGCCTCCCAGGACCCCAACTCCGAGGGCTGGCGCCGCGCGGCGGAACGCAAATCCTTCGACGAGGTCCCCGGCGCCATCGTCCAGCCCAACCTCCCCCAGGACGGCATGCTCGACGTCGAATACAGCCCCCTGGTCGAGTCCGCCCACCGCGCAGGCCGCGCCCTGCACGCCCTCGACAACGCGGACCTCACCGACACCGTCCTCGCCGAGACAGTCACCGAGCTCGCCGCCGTGGAGAACGCCGAACTCGGCGACCTCGCCGGCCGCGCCCGCCAGGCCGTCCTCCTCAGCCGCGAAGGCGCTTCCCCCGTCCAGGTCGCCGCCGCCGACCGCCTCCTCGAGCAGGACCCCTTCGGCCCCACGGCACTGTTCATCGAGATCGACCCCACCGCCGCGGCCGTCGCCGCAGCCCACTGGCTCGCAGCCGCAGCCGAGGTCGCCGCCGAAGCCTCCGGACACTCCCCCGCCGCCGTGCCCTTCGAAGCCGACAACATCGAAGCCCTCGCCCACGAAACGCCCACCCTCGTCCTCCAGCTCCTCGAAGCCGGCGCCTCCCCGTACGACGCGGTCACCGGCCTCGTGCGCCACGCCCTCCATATCGCAGACGGCCTCCTCTCCGACCCCGCGGGCCTGCGCGAACAACTCGAAGACATCGACGACACCCTCGCCCAGTACACCGGCCCGGACACCGACCCCGAGGACACCGGCCTGCGCCTGACCCCGCTCGATCCCAGGCGACCCGCCCCTGACCTCCTCGAAGACCTCCTCGCCGGCATCCACGGCTGCTGGCTCCTCCACGAGGAATACGACGAACTCGACGATGAAGACGACTTCGGCGATGACGAGGACCGGGACGACGGCGAACAGGCCGGGCAGCAGCAGGACCGCAGCCGCAGCGACTTCGCCCACCTCGTTCGCGAAGTCGCAGCCGCCCACCGGAACCGGCTCATCTGAATCGCCTGCCGCAACCACCCATCGCGGATCAGGGCACCCTGACCTCGGCGGCCCGCCCGCTTCGACCCAAGGCCGCGCACGGCCCGGCCAACCCGACGGGCCGTTCACACTGCGTAGCCGCGTCGGGGGGCAGGAAACACTCCCCTACCGCCCGGACGGCCCCCAGAGCAGGGCTCCGGGTAGTTACGTAGGGTGACAGTTTCCGCGTGCCCGCATCGACCATGACGGGTACCACGGCACCCCCGTGCATTGGCGCGCCCAGGTGCGGGTCCTCACCGTGAACCGCAGGTCAGAGCCCCATTTTCGCGTTGGTGATCGCATGGTGGTCGCAGACGATCATGCGATCACGGCGCATGTACCCTCCGTGAATTGATCAATGGGTCACAGCCACAGGAGGTACACGGAGTGCGCAGGTCAGGACGGCCGGGCCGGGTCTACCGCCGATGCGGGTGCCGCGATGCCACCCGGCGTCAGCTCGGCGCGAAGTGCCCACGCCTTGCCGAGGAGAAGCACGGCACGTGGACCTTCGCCGTCGACATCCCCTCGCTCAGCGGTCGCAGGCGCACGGTGCGGCGCGGCGGGTTCGAGGACGAGTGGCACGCCGAGACGGCGCTGCGGGGCTTCCTCAAGGGACGTCTGTCGGGGTTCGACGCAGACCCGCACGAGACGGTGGCCGCCTACCTCACCAAATGGCTGAAGTCGATGGAGTTCCTACTCAAGCCCACCACGTACGCCCGCTACCGCGCCTATGTGCTCTGCGAGTTGATACCCGTCTTCGGCAAGCTGCGCCTGGAGGAGCTCGCCCACGACCACATCGCCGCCTACACCCACCAGCAGCTCGACGCCGGCCGCGGACGCCAGGCCGTCTACCACTGCCTCGCCACGCTCTCCAGCGCCCTGGGCACCGCCGTGCGCACCCACCGCCTCCCCTACAACGCCGCCCAGCCCCTGCCCATGCGCAGGCCCCAAGCCGCCGAACGCGTCCCCTGGACCGCGGAACAGGCCGTCGCCTTCCTGAGTCACTGCCGAGGCGTCGACCCCGCCTTCGCCGACCTCTTCGAAGTCATCATCGGCACCGGCCTGCGCAAGGGAGAGGCCCTCGGACTCCAGCGCCCGTGTGTCCGGCTCGACGACCGCGTCATGTACATCCGCCACACCCTCTCCGCGATCGACAACCACGAACTCGTCCTGACCGCACCGAAGACGAAGAAGAGCCGCAACTGGGTGCCCCTGTCCGGCCGCGTCGCCGCAGCGCTTGAACGCGCGATGGCCAGGAATTCCTCCCCGGGCAACGGCCACGTCTTCCAGGACGCCGACGGCAAGCCCCTCCACCCGGCCGCAGTCCGTCGGCGCTTCCACGAACTGCGCGAACAGGCCGGCCTGCCCCACGTCACCGTCCACGACCTGCGACACCTCGCCGCCACCCTCGCTCTGGAGGGCAACGTGCCCATGGCCGTGATCTCCAAGACCCTGCGGCACTCCACCCTGTCGACCACCGCGAACATCTACAGCCACCTGACCTGGGATGTCGCCATGGCCGCGGTCCACACCATCGAAACCAGGCTCCACCTCGCCGAGTCCCGTACCCACTGCGGCGCCGACGCCCTCGCCGGTCCCTTGCCGCACCCGCTGTTCAGTCACGCGGCCTGACGCAACCGCACGGCTACCCCCCCCCCCCCCCCCCCGGTCCACCGGGCCCGCCCAGAACGCGGCAAGGACCAGCTAAACGGCCGGAACCGCCGGTCCATCACTGACGCTCGCTCAGCCCCGGAGTCACCACGCCTGACGCCGCGGTCTCCACAAGCATGCCCACTTCCGGGAACCCATGCCGCTTCGACACGGGGCAGAAGCCCACTCAACGAAGAACTACGCTCAGTCACCTCGACCGAAGAGACAAAAACCGCATATCGACTTCATCCAAGCGCCCCACACCCCCGGATGCACCCCCTGGAATGCCGCGAACGAGCGCCCGCGACCACACTGCGACCACCACAGCAAAAAGAGCGGGCACCTGGTTTCCCAAGTACCCGCTCTCACAACCGACTTCACAGTCGGGACGACAGGATTTGAACCTGCGACCCCTTGACCCCCAGTCAAGTGCGCTACCAAGCTGCGCCACGTCCCGTGGTCTCGGTGCCGGGCGGCGGGGCCTGGGGGGCTCTGCCGGTCGGCTTCTCGACCTTGTCTCCGGTTGTCCCGGCGACGTGGAAAACAATACAGCACGTGGAGGGGTGCTCGCTGCCGGATTTCGAGGTGGGGCGGGGCAGGGGGTTGATCAGGGCGTCGGGTGGCGGGCGTCGTAGGTGAGGAAGGCGGGGCGGCGGGCGGCGAGGAGGAGGACGGCGGCGACGCAGGCGAGGCCGCCGGTGATCACGGAGGTCGCGGGGCTGGTGAGGGCGGCGACGGCGCCGGACTCGAAGTCGCCGAGGCGGGGGCCGCCCACGACGACGACCATGAAGATGCCCTGGAGGCGTCCGCGCATCTCGTCCGGGGCCGCGACCTGCATCATCGTGCTGCGGAAGATCATGCTGACGGTGTCGGCGCAGCCGGCGAGGGCGAGCAGGAGGAGGCCGAGCCAGAGGTTGTGGAGCAGGCCGAAGGTGGCGATGGCGAGGCCCCACGCGGCGACGGCGGCGAGGACGGCGACGCCCTGGCGGTGGATGCGGGCGACCCAGCCGGAGAAGAGGGCGCCGATCAGGGCGCCGACGGCGGGGGCGGAGACGAGGAGGCCGACGGTGCGGGCGTCGCCGCCGTAGAAGGTGACGGCGATGGCGGGGAAGAGGGAGCGCGGCAGGCCGAAGATCATCGCGGCGAGGTCGGCGAGGAAGCTGGTGCGCAGGTTGGGCTGCTCGCGCAGGAAGCGGAGGCCGTCGAGGACGGAGGCGCGGGCCTTGCCCTCGCCGAGTGGCCGCATGGCGGGCAGGCGCCACATCGCGTAGAGGGTGCCGGTGAAGGCGACGGTGTCGACGAGGAAGGCCGACTGGGCTCCGTAGGCGCCGATGAGGAGTCCGCCGAGCATGGGGCCCACGGTCATGCCGAGGTTCATGCTGACGGTGTTCAGGGCGTTGGCCGCGGGGAGCTGGTGGGACGGGACGAGGCGCGGGATCATCGCGGAGCGTGCGGGCGAGCTGAGGGCGAAGAAGCAGGCCTGGGCGGCGACGGCGGCGTAGAGGACGGCGACCTGGCCGAGGCCGGCGATGGCCTGGACGGCGAGGACGGCGGAGACGAGGGCCAGGCCCGCGGCGCCGATGAGGCCGAGCTTGCGCCGGTCCACGCGGTCGGCGATCACGCCGCCGTAGAGGCCGAAGGCGATGAGCGGGACGAACGAGAAGAGGCCGACCACGCCGGTGGCGAAGGCGGAGTGGGTCAGGTCGTAGACCTGGACGGAGACGGCGACGGCCGTCATCTGCTGGCCTATGGAGGAAACGGCCTGGCCCACCCAGACCCGCCGGTAGTCGGCGTGGTCGCGCAGCGGGCTGAGGTCGGCGAACGCCCGCCGGTACCAGGGGGCGGCGGCCTCCGGGGGCGACGGGACGGGGTCGGCGGGCGGCGAGGCCTCTGAAGGACGCGTTGATGAATGATGGTCGTTCGGCACAACCGTCCATGTTCCGCCCCGCCGTCCGCATGCTCCCCACCGGGGCCCGGAGGAACAGCCACCGGGGGCCGGACGAGCGGCCACCTGGCCCCCGGGAGAGCAGCCACCGACGCCCGGGAGAAAGTGCCGACGCCCCGGGAGAAAGCCGCCAGGCCCCGGTCGGCCCGCGGCTACCGGGTCAGGACCTGCTTCTCCCCCGCCTCCACCGCGAAGTCCAGCCGGTTGCCCGGCGGCGGGAACGGGCAGATGAAGTGGTCCGCGAAGGCGCACGGCGGCAGGTAGGCCCGGTTGAGGTCGAGCACGGTACGGCCGTCGGCGTCCGGTGCCGGGAGGGTGATGAAGCGGAAGCGGTAGGTGTCGATGCCGCTCGTCGCGTCGGCGATGACGCCGCTGAGGCGGTCGCCCGCGCTGCTGACGGTCAGGGTGCGGTGCTCGCCGGCGACCGTGAACGCGATCTGCCCGGTGACGGCCAGCGGGCGCTCCTTGCCGTCCGCGTTCGGGACCACGACCGACTGCGCGTCGGCGGCGTCGAACGGGGTGAAGACGGCGGGGACGGCCCACTCCGGCGAGTAGGGGTAGGCGGAGATGCCGGCGAAGGACGCCCGGCGGGGCGCGGCGGGGTCGAAGACCCGCAGGGCCAACTCGCCCTCGCGCTCGATCGGGACGAGCAGGACGTCGCCGAGGGTGGCGATGTCGGCGGCCGGATCGGTGTCGGGGCGGAGCAGGACCTCGCCGTCGACGGGCGAGGCGTCGCCGCCGACCGTGGCGCCGCCGACCGTGATGCCGTCGGCCGCCACCGCACGCAGTCGGACGCCCTCCGCGTCGGCCCACCAGAGCCCGGGCAGGCCGGGGAGCTCGCCGGGCTCGGGCTCCAGCCAGTGCGTGCCCGTGAGTGCGAGCTGCCCGTGCGGCGCGCTCACCGACGCCGCCCGGTGGTCGCTCCAGTGCTTCCAGTCCTCCGCGGCCGTCTCCGTCATCGGCAGACCCTCCCAATCCGGTCCGCGGCCCGCCGCCCGGCGGACCGCCCGTCTCGGCGACCAGCCGTTCCGCGGGCCGCCCTTTCTCGATCACCCAGCACAACACCGGCCACGCGGCCGGTCCATTCCCGTCACCGCCGCCCGACCGGAAACGGAAACACGGCGGCAACGGGACGCAATCGGACCGCGCCCCTCCAGCCCGTCACCGCTTCAGCCCCGTCACCCCTCCAGCCAGTCACCCCTTCAGCCGCCGGAACAGGCCTTCCTGCACCACGGAAACGACCAGTTGCCCGTTCCGGTCGAAGATCTCCCCGCGGGCGAGCCCGCGCGCGCCGTGGGCGATCGGGGATTCCTGCTGGTAGAGCAGCCAGTCGTCCGCGCGGAACGGACGGTGGAACCACATCGCGTGGTCCAGCGAGGCCATGTCGAAGTGTCTGGTGCCCCAGAGCGGCTCGACAGGGGCGCGCACGGCGTCGAGGAGCGTCATGTCGCTCGCGTACGTCAGGGCGCAGACGTGTATCAGCGGGTTGTCGGGCAGGGCGCCGTTCGTCCGCAGCCAGACGCCGCTGCGCGCCTCGACGTCCGTCAGCTCCTCCTTCGTCCAGCGCAGGCGGTCGACGTAGCGGATGTCGAAGGGCTGGCGGCGGCTGATGAACGGGGGCAGTTCGCCGAGCCGGGCGCCGACCTCCTCCAGGGCGCTGGGCAGCTCCTCCGGAGCGGGGACCCCCGGCATGGGGACCTGGTGCTCGATGCCGCCCTCCTCGGGGTGGTGGAAGTCGGCCGTGAGGGCGAAGATCGAGCGCCCGCCCTGGATGGCGAGCACCCGCCGGGTGGTGAAGGAGCGGCCGTCGCGGATCCGGTCGACCTGGTAGACGATCGGCACGCCGGGGACCCCGGGGCGCAGGAAGTAGGCGTGCAGCGAGTGCACCGGCCGGTCGTCGTCGACCGTCCGCCCCGCCGCGACCAGCGCCTGTCCGGCGACCTGGCCGCCGAACGTGCGCTGCAGCGCCTCCTCGGGACTGCGACCACGGAAGATGTTCAGCTCGATCTGCTCCAGGTCGAGCAGATCGACGAGGTCGTCGACGGGGGTACCCATGGCTGCGCTTCCTCTCCGGGCTCTCCGGGACCGCGGCCCGGACGGAGGTATTCCGCCCGCCTGCCGGAGCCCGTTCCTCTCGAATTCTCCAGCTCACTCGAATCCTCCGGCGACCGCTGGAATTCCCGCTCCCCGGACCCGACCCCCCGATTCACTCGAACGAGTGCCCGATCGCCGACCTGCCGACCCGCCAACCCGCTGGCCTGCCGACCACCCGCTCGCCGACTGCCCGCTCGCCGCATCGGCCCTACAGCAGCCCCGACTCCCGCACGGTGATGTTGAGCCGCCCCACCAGCCCCAGCGCCGGATCCGCCGTCCCCGCGAGCGTCCGCACCACCCCGTGGTACGCGAACCGGGCCGGCCCGCCGAAGACGAGCAGGTCGCCGCTGTACAGCTCCAGATCGGTCCAGGGCCGGGTCCGGGTCTCGGTGTTCCCGAGCCGGAAGACGCAGGTGTCGCCGAGCGAGAGCGACACGACGGGGGCGTCCGTCCGCTCGTCGCGGTCCTGGTGGAGGCCCATCCTGGAGCCGTGCGCGTAGTGGTTGACGATCGCGGTGTCCGGCTCGTAGGACGAGGCGCCGGCGATCCGCGCGGCCCGCTCCCCGTACGCGTCCGCCACCGCGCACCGGGCGAGGTCCGAGAGGAGCGGCGGGAACGGCTTGACCGGCGCGCCGTCGTCGGCGGTCCGCCGGTAGCCGTAGGGGTACCAGTGCCAGCCGAGGCTCACCATCCGGACGGACATCAGCCCGCCCGTGGGCATCCGGACGGCGTGCAGGCCGGCCGGGCCGCGGGCCCACTCCCGGCAGGCCGCGACGAGGCGCAGCTGGGCGTCGGCGTCCAGCCAGCCGGGGAGGAGGACGGCGCCGGGCGCCGGTTCGGAGCGCTCGCGCGGGGCGGAGGGCTCCGAAGGGTCACCGAACAGCTCGCCCTGGATCACGCCACCATCCTCGCGCACCACCGGCCGGAAGCCCCCACCCGGCCGAAAGCCCCCACCCGACCAGAAACCCTTGCCTGACCGGAAACTCCCACCCGACCGGAAAGCACCACCAGCCGGAAGCCCCCACCCCAGCAGAAACCTCACCCACCAGAACCTCACCCACCAAAAGCCCCGCCGGAGACCGGAGACCGAGGCGGACGCCCTCACCCCACCAGCCCCAGTTCCCTCGCGCAGTCCGGCCACGCATCCCAGCCCTCCCGCCGGAGGATCTCCTCCCCCACGGTGGTCTGCTCGCGGCGGGTCGCGTGGTCCGGCCGGTCGGCGAAGCGGAGGCCGCCCGCCTCCGTCCAGGTGGGCGCCCAGATCTGCAGGCCGCCGTAGTAGCCGTTGCCGGTGTCGGCCCGCCAGTCGCCGCCGCTCTCGCAGTCGGCGAGCTCGTCCCAGATGAGGTCCGCGACCCGCACGGCCGACCAGGCCCGTCCCCCGACCGGCACCAGTGCCGCCGCGCAGAGCGCCGTCACGGCCAGCAGGACGGCGACCGGCAACGCCGCAACGCCCCACCCGGAACGCTCATCACACGAATGCGGCACAGCAGCCGACCCTAGGCGCGCCGCGGCGACCCCCGCCCCGACACGCCGGACACGCCGACGGCCGCTCCCCCGCGCAGCGGAGAAGCGGCCGTGACGATGACCTGGACGAAGCAACGGGCGCCCTCAAGGGCCCCTGGTGGGGCCCCCCCGGGGGGGGAGGGGGGGGGAGGTGGCGGGGGTCCCCAAGAGTTGGGGGTGGGGAGCGCGCGCGCGGGCGGTGTTAGGCGGGGGGGGGCGGCGCGCGGGGT